>JAFQNM010000025.1 GCA_017395885.1 Clostridia bacterium
CTGCTCGATAAGGTAGTTGGCGGTTAGATATAAAAAGTTTCCCTTATTTTCGCTCATAAGGGCAAAAACAAGGGAAACTACATAACAGTTGAGTTTGTAATTAACGAAAACCCCAGTAATATCAAGGGTTTTTAGAGTGTAGGACAGTTAATGTCTGATAAATCGGAATTTATCAATCTGAGTGAAAAAAGCTCTGCCGTTTTTAGGCAGAGCTTTTTTACAATATCAGGGATTCTTTTTAGCTTTAAGGTAATTGAGTAATACGTAGATTGCGATAAGCAGGGCGGTGCTTATGCCGAGGATAGCATACATTGCTCCGAGAGAAACGCTCTTATCAAAGAAGGAAAGGTCGCAATCAAGTGCAGTGCACAATGCATCGATAACCTCATCGGGTGCTCCCTCTGACTTCATTTCGGCGAGAGCGCCTCTCATTGCGTGGTTTCTCACAAGTGCTGTTCCGTATGTGCCGGGCAAAAAGGAAATAACTTTCTGCAGGCCCTCTCCGAAGGAGGCTATAGGCATATATGCACCGCAGATAAAGCCGTAGCCTGAGCTGACAATGGTGCCAACGGCAGATATCTGCCCCTGAGAGGAGAGAAAAAAGTTAATGAGAGATGAAAGTGCTGTTCCGAAAAGCACCAGAACTATAATATCGCAAAACAGGAGAAGGATATCTGCCACAGACATATACCAGCCCACCGCCGCTACGTAAACAAGGCATACTGCCGAGGCCACGCCGCAGATGATGAGAGTGGAAATAAGGGTTGCAATATAGTAGCTGAGAGAAAGTGCTCCCGGGCTGACGGGAGAGATCCTCAGATCTTTGAGGGTGCCGTTTGCCTTGTCCTGCACCATAAGAAAGTTGGAGCAGAAGGCAACGGTAACGCAGGATACTGCAAGAATGGAGGAAATAAGCTGGCCGCCGACAAGGCCCTCGATCAGCTTGTCAGAGATCTGAAGGCCCTCCGGCAGGTTAGCGGTAAAGCTGTCTCTGTAAACGTTGCCGAGAAACGTGGCATATAGAACGAGGAGAATAAGGGGCGTGATGAGTGAGGTGAGAAACATGGCCCGATCCTTGAAGAAGAGCTTTACGTTTCTTTTAATAAGAGAGGGAACAGCATTCATTTTTTGTCACCTCCTGTAAGTCTTTTGCCTGTTGCCGCAAGGAAAACGTCATCCATTTTGCCCTTTGTTATCTCGTAATCCGAAAAAAGCTCGGGGTGGGAGATTATGAGCCTTGTAGCCTCAGCCGTATCGGAAACGGAGATACGGTAGCCGTCCTTGATAGGCTCAAAGGGCAGGCCGAGAGAGCAAGCATCCTCCTCGGAGATACCGTAAAGAGAGATGAAATCTCCTGTGTATTTGTTTTTCAGCTCAAGGGGAGTGCCCTCGGCGGTGATCCTGCCGCTGTCGAGAATAACTACCCTGTCAGCCTCAGCGGCCTCCTCCATGTAGTGGGTGGTGAGAAAAACGGTCATTCCCTCCGTTTCCCGAAGCTTGTAGATAACGCTCCAGATAAGCTTTCTTGTCTGAGGGTCGAGGCCTGTGGTAGGCTCATCGAGAATGAGTATTCTCGGGCGGTGGAACAGTGCTCTTGCAATATCTGCCTTTCTTCTCTGGCCGCCGGAGAGTCGGCTGACCTGGCGCTTGAGTATTTCGGAAAGGTCGAGAAGAGAAACGATCTCATCAAGGCGGGAGCGGAATTCGTTGCCGGTGATGCCGTAAAGTGCGGCTCGAAATCGCAGGTTGTCCAGAACGGAGAGTGAGCCGTCCAGAGTGGAGGACTGAAATACTACCCCCAGCTTTTTCTTTGCGCGATCAGGTGAGATATCCGTGTTGTCTCCGTCAATGATAACTGAGCCGGAATCCTTTGAGAGGCAGGAGCACATAATATTGATGGTGGTGGATTTTCCGGCACCGTTAATGCCGAGAAAGGCGAAAAGCTCCCCCTCTCCAACTGAAAAGCTGATATCCTGTACCGCTTTGACGGAGCCGAAGCTTTTGCATAAATTTTTAATTTCTATAACGTTTTTCATAAGCACCTCCGTGAGGCTTCTGAAAATATTATGTCACAATTTTCTTAGTATTTCAATATGTTTTTTATCCTGAAACACAAAAAGCAGCGATCTGACTTGGATCGCTGCTTTTGTTTTGGATACTGTTATTCTATATTTCCGATGTTGACAAGCATAGCATTGATTCTAACCATAGCCTCGGTATAATATGCGAGCTCTGCTGTGCCGAGAGTGCTTTCGTCAATGGCTTCAAGCTTAGATAAGGTGTCAATATATTGATTCATATAATCGGTGTATTTGGAAATAAGAGAGAGATCTGCCGGATTATCTTCGTATTGATTTAAAAAATCTAGGTAATTCTTGAAGAACTTTTCATAGCTGTCCATTGTAGCTTTAAAAGCAGGGTCAACTGCATCATCGGAAGAATTATCGGTTACGGGAGCATCGGTTACGGGTGCTTCAGTTTCAGGCTCATCGGAGCTATCGGTGTTTGCCATAATAGAATCGTAATAATCTGAATAATCGGGAACCTCTGGAGCTTCCGCAGGCTCATTTCCGAAAACAAGAGCCAGCACAATGATTGCAAGAATTGCAATAACAGCAAAAAGAATTACCTTTGTGAGGCAACCGCTGCTTTTGTTTTTTGCGCCACATCTGGGGCAGGCTCCGGCATTTTTTGAAATCTCGGAACCGCAGGTTTTGCAATGCTTCATTTTGTTGTTCATTATCCGTTCCTCTCAAAATATATAGATTGTTGATTGTAAAAGAGCTCATCTGCCAAGACTATATCACAAAATGAGATAATTGTCAATATCACATAATGAGATTTTTATAATAGTTTATATATGAGGCAGGTGGATAGCAATGAGATTGAAAGAAATAAGAGAGGATCTTGATATAAAGCAAAAAGATCTGGCAGATTATCTTCACATCAAACAGAATACTTATTCTCAATATGAAAATGAGCAACGTCAGATACCTATAGAATTGCTTGTACGTTTAGCAGTGTATTATAATACATCTGTCGATTATTTGCTTGGTTTAACAAATGAGAGGAGACCTTATCCCAGGTCTTAGCTGAAATAGAAATCAAAAGCTGTAAATACTGCTTTAGCTGTCGAAAAAATTAGATAACATTGTAATTATTTGTTATTGTTTGACGATTTGTTGACAAATCTATCGATTTTTGATATGATGACCGCAGTATCAAAAATCCTTGCACAGCAAAAGAGGTCCCGGTTTGAACAATGAGTATATAATCGTCTGGGTGGCGGTCGGAGCGGTAGCTCTTGTTATCCTTACAGCAATATTATTAAATATAATAGAGTGGGCCGGCTTTTTTTCAAAGGAGCTCAGGCGCATCAACGGAGAGATCGAGCGAAGCGAGGGCGCAGAGAGGCGCCATTGGCAGAAGAGAAAAAAGAGGCTTTTTCTTTCCATTCTTCCCTTTGTGAAATATTAAAGAATAATGCCCGGTGCTTTTTGCACCGGGCATTATTCTTTAATATTATTGAACAAATCGGGCAAGGCTTTTTTTTAGGATAAATTCAAGGTCGCCCGGCCTTTTGAATCTATGGTCGGCGCCGCTCAGTGCAGCGAGGGTAACGTTATCCCGGTCTCTTACCATTTCCTCAACTGCGCTGTACGGAACTACGTCATCCTCTGTGCCGTGAATTATCAGGAGAGGTGTATGCGGTATACTGACCGGGTTTTCCAGAAGGTCCTTATAAAAGTCATATGGCACCTTCATTTTTCGCTCAAAGCCGCAAACTGCGCTGCCGGTGCGTGCGAATTCCTCGTGGGAGATGCCCATAATGACTTTAACAAAGGTCTCTGCCATAGTCACAGCGGGGGCTCTCAGCACCGTTATAAAATCTGAAAGCTGTGGAGCGCAAAGAAGGGAGATATATCCGCCGAAGCTTGTGGCAAAAATGCCGTATCTGCTTTTGGGGAACCTTTTCTTAACGTGATCGGCCACGGTCAGAAGGTCGTTCTTGCAGGCCTCAACTCTGAGGAGGCTATCCTCGGCACGGCTTTTTCCGTGAGCGGGGAGGTCAGGGCATATAAGGGCACCGCCCCTTGCACAAAGCTCCCTACCCAAGGCATCAAGCACGGAGCTGCAGCTGTCTCCTCCGAAGCCGTGAACACCGATAACGGCGATCCTCACATCGCCCTTTGGCAAAAACTCTCTGCAGGGAATTGCATACCCTCCCTTTGAGGGCAGCTCAAGCTCACCTGTTATCATAGAGTGAAAAATTACTGCTCGCGGAAGGTAACGGTGCCGCTTTCTGCATCCATTTTCTCCACGATGGCGAGAGATTCAAGATGATAGCCCAGATTACGAATGACCTTGCCGCCTATCTGAAAGCCCTTTTCAATGGCAACGCCAAGGCCCATTACCGTAGCACCTGCAGATTCGGTGATGGAGATAAGGCCCTGAAGAGCGCAGCCGTTGGCAAGAAAATCGTCAATGATGAGCACACGGTCATCGGCACCGATGAACTTTTTGGAAACGATGACCTGATTTTTATTCTTGTGAGTAAAGGATTCAACCTCAGCAACGTACATTTCGCCGTCTATATTAATGCTCTTTGCCTTTTTTGCAAACACAACGGGAACACCGAAGCATCTTGCAACGGAGCAGGCGATGGCGATACCCGAGCTTTCAATTGTCAGCACCTTGGTGATGCTTTTGTCAGAAAAGCGCCTGAAGAATTCCTCACCCATCTGATCCATAAGCTGTATATCCATCTGATGGTTAAGAAAGCTGTCTACCTTAAGAACGTTGCCTTCCAAAACAATGCCGTCCTTCAAAATTCTTTCTTCAAGAAAGTTCATAATAAAGACCGTTCCTTTCGAAATTTAAAAATAATCATATAATTATATCACCCAAAGCAGAGCGTGTCTCTTTGGAAAATAAAGATCAGAATATAAGGCTTGCCTTGCTGTCCCACTTGGAGTAGAGATGTCCGTCGGGACGGAGAATAAGATACTTCACGGCTGTTTTGTTGGTGCCCTGAGACATAGAGTCCTCATCAACAACAACGGAGAAGCCGTAATAATCGTATCTGTCAGCGCCGTATTCCAGCGTATCAAGATACTTGCCCACCTTTTTAACGTCGGTCTTCAGCGCCTTGATGAAATCTGTTGTTTTTTCTGTAACGTGCTCAGCGATCCATCTGCCCTGATCGGTATCTTCCTCAGAGGACCAGAGAGCGCGGAAGGTTATCTGGTCAGCCTCCAACTCACGGCAGAGAGAAACTATGCTCTCGGGAGTGTAGCTGTGGTGGGCCAGAATTCCATCGTTCATATTGAGGCAGATACGGAGGTTCATATTTCTCTTTTTGATCTCACGGCAAAGGTCCTTAAGGCAGAGATCATCGTCTCTTGTCCGGATCATATCACGGTTGCTCGCATCGTCGTCAAGGCAGGCGACGGAGATCGCAACGGTGGTGAGACCGACTGAGTTTTTGAAAAAGTCCATAAACTCGGGAGAGATAAAGGCGCCTGAGGTCTGCATCTCAATGTTGAGGAAGGGGTTTGGCAGGGTTTTGTTCACCTCGGAGAAAACTCTGAGAAACTCCTTGTTCTGCTGGGGCTCGTTGTTACCCGTGAGCATACAGGTGTTGCAGCCGTTTTCTCTTGCATAGGTCAGGCGCTTTCTCATATCGTCAGAATAATAGGAGTAGCTGCAGATATCGGTGAAATTGTCTTTATAATCTGCCGTATGCATTTTGCTGCAGCAGAATTTGCAATCGTTGATGCATCTCTTTGCGGGAACGCAAACAGAAAGGCTTTGAATATTCATACTTCCTCCGTTTTGCCGCAGGCGGCATTTTAGTTGTTTAAAATGTGATCCTTTATAATATCGGTAATGCTTTCTGTAGAAATGCCGCACTGAGCAAGGAGCTCGTCGGCGTTGAAATCTGAGTGGAAGTGCTTTGATATGCCGAGGCAGCGGACCTTCATAGAGCTGTTTCCGTAGTAGGCGGCAATGTTCTGGCCATATCCGCCCCAAAGCTCGCCGTCCTCAATGGTGATAACAAGGCTGTGGTCAGCCTTAAGCTCATCGAGAAGCTCAGTATCCAGCCCGGTGAGAAAAATGGGATTTATGACGGTAACGTCATACCCTTCGGTTTCCTTAAGCACCCTTGCGGCCTCCATTGCCTTCGGTATAAGGGAGCCGACGGCGATTATTGCGGCATCCCTGCCTCTGCAAAGGACCTTGGCCCTGTTTTGCACCGAATAATCGGTGGTGTCCTCAGCTTTGCTTTCGTGGAATCTGACGGGGACTCGTATGGCTGTAGGATGCTTTTTCTGAGTAGTTGCATATTTGAGCATTGCCAGATACTCCTCCTTGCAGGATGGGGAGAGGTATACAAGGTTTGGAACGTGAGATAAAAGCTGAATATCGCAAATACCGATATGAGTATTGGATTTCATACCGTATGCTCCCGGCAGGAGCACGAGCAGGGTAGAGGGGCCTGAGTTCAGGCAAAGGTCGTGAGAAAGCTGGTCGTATGCCCTTTGGAGAAAGGGAGCGTATACTCCGAACACGGCAGTGCCGCCGTAGCGTGCAACGCCGACGGACATGGAAAGAGCGTTTTGCTCGGCGATTCCAACGTCAATAAAGCGGCCTTTTTCGGCCCAGTATTCTCTGGCCTTGCCAACGAAGCCCAGGGCTCTCGGTGTGCCTGCGGTGAGAACGATGCTGCTGCTGTCCTCACGAAGAAGGGTGTCAAGGCTGTCAAAAACGGTAGTATCGTATTTGGGATATCCGTTTTTGGGGATAATACTCTGA
>JAFQNM010000230.1 GCA_017395885.1 Clostridia bacterium
ATAATAGGGGACATATGTGATCTTTGATGCCTCTTGCCGTATGAAATACGGCTGTCGGGACGGCAGAAGCTCCCATCTGTCCGCCTGAAAACTGATAACAGGGGACATAAGTGACCTTTGGTGCATCTTGCCGTATGTTGTAAAGCTTCAATTACAGCTAATCAGCTCAGGTAAGGCTTGACATTTTTTCTATATATGGTAGAATATTTTTAACATATATTTGCATCTTATTCTTATGTGATCAAAGGAAGGATATTGAAATGTCAAAGAGAATACTTGCCTTATTGATTGCTGCAATGGCAGCACTTTGTCTTATGTCTTGTAATTCCGGAAATTCAGATGACGCCGAAACCGATGATGCGCCGGAAACAGAAGAAGCCACGGAGACCGTTAGCGATTCAGAGGAGGAAGTGACAGAAGGTATTCCCCCTGTGAACACCGAGAATCTTGATCCCTATTTTATCCCTGCTTCCGAGGATGTCGAATATGAGGGAGATAAAGAGGGCAGACCTGTCAAAGCGAAGGAATGCAGAGAGGACGGCAGCTACGTAGAGTACAAGTACGTTTATGGCGAAAACGGAAAAGTAGAAAAAATGTCTGTTTTCGAGCATAAGGCCAACGGTGATGAAATAACCAGTTACTTCACCTACGAATATGACGAGAACGGTGTTCTTTCTGGCCGTATTGATGATAACGAAGAAAGAATAGAGTTTTCATACGATGAAAACGGTGATTTCTTATCCTATAATGCATACGACATAAGCGGATTTTATACTGCCCACGGAGACCTTTACCCCGGCGGAGCCTTTAAAAGCAGGATCAGCTGTGGTATTAACGGAGAGGATGACAGTGTGATCCTGTTCAGAGAGGACGGCAGTTGGATGTCAAGAAAGTATCAGCCATATACCGATGGCACATGGGTTCTTGACGAATACGATGAGATCGGCAATATCATCAGAATAACGAGCTACGGTCAGGACGGAAGCGTAGATCATATCAACGAGTTTGAGTACGATGCCAAAAGACAGATGACGTATCAGCGTATATACAGAGACGGCGGAATTTTGCGTACAGAATATCAATATGAAAACGGAGCAGAGATTTTTCACATTGAGTATGATGAAAGCGGCGCCATGTCCCATATGAACAAGTATGAGTATAACGGCGACGGAGACCTTGTAAAGGAGCTTTTCTACGGAAGTGACGGAGAGGTTGAGACGTGGTACCGCTACGAGTATAACGAAGAGGGCAAGCTGCATATGGGATATGCATACAACATGCCCGGGGATATTCATTGTATGACCATATACTATAATGAAAACGAGCAGAACTACAGATACGAGAACTATGATGATAACGGAAATATGACTGCGTACAGTCTGCGTTATTATGATGAGAACGGCAGTCTGTACAAGGAAGAAATATATTCTGCCGAAGGGCTCCTTATGGGCGTGATAGATTATTGATAAAAACCGAGCAGGCACAATGCCTGCTCGGTTTACTTATGTTCATTCAGTTTTGGGGAAGGCGAACTGTAAAAATGGCACCGCCATCCTCACGGTTTTCGGCAGAGATAGCTCCGTCGCAAATGGTGATTATACGGTGAACAAGTGCAAGGCCAAGTCCGTTGCCCTCAGCCTTGTGAGAGGTATCCTCCTGATAAAACTTATCAAAAATATGCTTTTTAGCCTTTTCCGTAAGGCCGGGGCCGCTGTCTGCAACTGAGAAGACGATATAGCTTCCTTCTCTGAAAAGCTTAACGGTAATGCAGCTGTTATCCGGTGAGAATTTTATTGCATTGTTGATAATATTATCCCACACGTGGTGGAGAAGCGCCTCGTTTCCCGTGAACTCAATATTCTCAAGCTCTGCATCAGGCTCAATGCCCTTGGAGCTCCAGCAGGGCTCCAGAATAACGATAGATTGCCGTATCTGCTCGTCAAGCCTGAATCTGGTCCTGTTTGTCTGAATAGACTGGTTTTCTATCTTTGAGAGCAGAAGAATGTTTCCCACAAGGGTGGAGAGTCTCTTTGTGTTGAAAAGGATCTTTTCAACGTATACCTGCTCCTCATCGGAAAGGTTGGCGCAGTCCTGAAGCAGGGTGGTATATCCCTCAATGGCGTTGATGGGGGTCTTGAATTCGTGAGATACGTTGGAAACAAAGTCTGTTTGCAGGATCTCCGTTGCGCTAAGCTCCTCCATCATAAGATTAAAGCCTGCATTGACCTCCTTGATCTCTCTTGAACACCTCTCCGTATCGAGGCGAACGGAAAAATCGCCGTCTGCAACTCTTTGCATAGCCTCTCTCAGCTGCTTGATGGGGTCAAAGAACAGGCGAGAGAAAAGCCTGGTGGCAACGCCCAGAGCGATAAGGGTAAGCACCGCGATCTGAACGAAAAGGGGAATGCTGTCAAAGGAGGGGAACAGCATTGTAATGAGATGAGAGAGACCGAAGGCTATGAGAATAAAAACAAGAGCCTCGGCAACGATCAGCATGGTAAGGCGTGTTTTAAGATTAAACCAGCCAACCTTCGTTTTTCTCAGATTCTGAAAAAGCTCACGGCTTTTGGTGTATTTTTGTTCCTTCTTTTTCAAGATTTCACCACCTTGTAGCCAACTCCGCGGATAGTAACGATCCTGAAATCTTTGTTATCACGGAAACGGTCACGCAGCCTTCCGATATGAACGTCAACGGTGTGGGTGTCAGAGTCAGACTCATAGCCCCAAACCTCGTCCATCAGCTGCTGGCGGGTAAAGATCTTACCGGGGAACGAGGCCATCTTGTATAGAAGGAGAAATTCCTTTTGTGGCAGAGGATAGCTGTCCTTTCCGCAGATAACGGTAAATGAGTCGTACTCAAGCACAGTATCGCCAATGGTCTGCTTGCGCTCGTTTATCATCTGAGCACGGCGAAGGAGAGCCCCAACACGGAGCACCATTTCATTAACATTGATGGGCTTGACCATATAGTCGTCAGTTCCCGAGAGGTAGCCGAGGCGCATATCGTCAAAGGCGTCCTTGGCAGTTATCATAAGAACAGGGGTTGTGTTTCCCGAATCCCTGAGCAAACGAACGAACTCGTAGCCGTCCATAACGGGCATCATAATATCGGAAATAATGAGATCGAAGTAGTCTGAATCAAGAGCTTCAAGAGCTTCCTTGCCGTTGCCCACCTCGCAAACGGTGTAGCCGTGCTTGATAAGAACGTGAGAGAAAAGACGACGAAGCTCTCTGTCGTCCTCGGCAATAAGAATCTTAAGCATAAAATTCCGCCTTTCACTTTGATTAACTACGGTAATTGTAGCACATTTTTGTTTCCATTTCAATAATTACCCAAATACAGAGTATGAATAAAGGATATTTTAAACCCGCCACTACGGTTAATATAGATTTAAAAGTGAAAAAGCCTTGAAAAGCATAGCTTTTCAAGGCTTTTTATCATGCTGTAACTCTGTTGCTTTCGGTCCCCTCGTTCACATAGCCGACAATGTTATCAATGGTAGTTTCTGCAATATTGTCCAGGGCATCCTCTGTGAGAAAGGCCTGGTGGGAGGTGACGATAACGTTGGGCATTGAAATAAGGCGGGCAAGAACGTCATCCGAAACGATATGGTTGGAATAATCCTCGAAAAACAGATCGTTCTCGTCCTCGTAAACGTCAAGGCAGGCACCTCCGAGGCGGCGCTCCTTAATTGCCGCAAGCAGAGCCTGAGCATCAATAAGAGCACCTCTGGAGGTGTTGATAATAATTGCTCTCTTCTTCATTTTTTCAATAACGTCCCCGTCTATCATATGGTAGGTCTCGTCCGTAAGAGGGCAGTGGAGAGAGATAATATCGCTTTCTCTGAAAAGAGTATCGGTGTCTGTGTAGGTAACGTCGGGAATATCTGCAGGGTATTTGTCATAGGCCAGTATCTTCATGCCGAAACCGCGGCAAATATCAATAAAGCAGCGGCCGATCTTTCCGGTGCCCACAACGCCAACAGTCTTTCCATGGAGGTCGAAGCCGGTCATACCGTTGAGGCTGAAATTGAAGTCACGTGTGCGGATATAAGCCTTGTGTATTCTTCTGATAGAGGTAAGGAGCATGGCCATAGCGTGCTCGGCAACGGAGTGAGGGGAATAGGCAGGCACGTTGAAAACGGGTATTCTTCCTGCCAGATGCTTGAAATCAACGTTGTTGAAGCCGGCACAGCGGAGCGCTATAAACTTGCATCCGCCCTCTATAAGAGCATCTATAACAGGGGCAGATACGGTATCGTTAACAAAAACGCAAACTCCGTCAAAGCCTGCGGCAAGAGAAGCTGTGTCCTCTGTCAGCTTCGTTTCATAAAACTTAATATCAACCCCGCAGGCGGAGGCATATTTTTCAAAGGATGGCTTATCGTAGGCCTTGGTATCGAAAAAAGCGATCTTCATAGTATTTTCAAGTCCTTTCATTGGAAACGTAATATATAGTGTGTCCGCTTGAACCCTTGATATACAAGGGACGGATAAATTAGACATATGCAGAAAAGAGCTGCGTGACAAACTATAATAGTCAAATGACTAAAATCAACAAAGAAGCAGAATATCTCCTGCTTTGAGCTAATTGTATCACAAAGAAAACAGAAGGTCAATCAGTGAATACAGTATTATTCGGAAATATCCGGAGATAATATATTCAGAAAGGTCAGGTGAAAATATGAAAAAATACGTTTGTGACGTATGTGGCTGGGAATACGATGAAGAAAAGGGATATCCGGAGGCAGGCGTATCTCCCGGAACAAAATTTGAAGCTCTGCCTGAAGATTTTGTATGTCCCCTCTGCGGCGTAGCCACAGAATTCTTCTCTGAAAAATAAATCCCTGTCTCTCGGGGAGGATAACTTGCAGGGGCGGATCCCATATCCGCCCCTGCGGTTAATATAAATTAAATCTTCCTGTTAAATCGGAATTTGAAATGACGGTGAGGCATTGAGGATAAAAGCCACCCCATATGAGGCGTACTCTTAAGGATAGCAAAAAAAGAAGCACGAAATTTCGTGCTTCTTTTAATTTGATCTTATACCGTAACAGGCATGGAAAATGTATATCACATTTTCCTCACTTCAGGAGAACCTAAAGCCCTTATACCAACTCAAAACGAAATGCTCCGATTTAATTCAATTCTTCATTAACCATTTAATAAATTCGGTTAGCAAAAAATTCCAATCCGCCTCATCGTAATAATAATGCCCTGAATATTCAAGCGAGTTTATCGTAAAGCACGAATTTTGCTTTAAATATTTTTCGCTCTTTTTTGAGACCATTTCATCTTTTTCAGATTGGTATACCCAACAAGGTGTATTTAGATTATTTATTACTTTACGAGTTTGGCGTATTTTTGCAAATAATTCCAGAAATCTTGGTATCCATCCAATATAATTGAAAAGGTTTTTATCTTCTCCGATACCATAACTTTTTTTCGCTGCTAACGCTTCACGATCGTTGGGACTGATTTTATCAAAATAAACCTTTAACGAATTGATAGCCATTTTAGGTTTTAACGATAAACTTAAAGGAACTGCGATCAAGAACAGTTTGTAAACTGTTCTTGATTTAATCGCTTGTTCGATTGCAAGGAGCGTTCCTAAAGAATGGGCAACTATATAAATTTTTTCGTGGGTCACAGATAATTCTTCAACCACAGAAGCAACTTGTGTTTCCCACTTTTTCATTGACGTTTTCGAGAAATCTTTAACACCTTTTCCATGACCATCTAAAAGCAAGTTATAAACTGAAAATGACTTTGGTATTAAAGGTATGAATTCGTTAAAATGATTTGGAGTTCCGACAATCCCATGAATAAATAGAATTGCCGTAGTTGAGTCGTTGCGTATATTTATGTATTCTTTGTGCTCCAAATCATCACCACCTTGATTTTATTATATAAAATTTTAAAGTATTTTTTAAGTTTTATTCGCCGTATAACTGCCAAGACAATATCACACGCAGCAGGACAAATACAACTGCGAAGCAATATAACTCGCCTTTAGGCGAATAAATCAGGCGTTGCATCTTTACGGGTACAACGCCTGTGGGGTGGTTTTTATCCTAGCAATATATCTGAAACCAGCATCACGCAGAAGCCTGCAAGGAGGGCATAGGTTGCTCCTCTTTCGCCTCCATGAGCATGAGTTTCCGGTATCATCTCATCGCTGACAACGTAGAGCATTGTGCCGCCTGCAAATGCAAGGGCAAAGGGCAATATTGCCGTTGATATACTGACAGCGAAATAGCCTATAAGTGTTCCAAGCACCTCTACAAGGCCTGTCGCCAGTGCTATCAAAAAAGTTTTTGCGGGGGTAACCCCGGCAGAGAGCATAGGCCCGATTATCACCATTCCCTCCGGAATATTCTGCAGGGCAATACCTCCTGCAATAAGAAGTGCCTGAGAGGTATTATCTGAGCCGAAGCCAACGCCTGCCGCTATTCCCTCGGGCAGGTTGTGAATGGCGATGGCAAGAACGAAGAGCAAGACCTTTGAAAGGTCAGTGCTTCTGTGAGGCTCAATATCCGGGCCAATGAGCTTATGCAGGTGGGGCACCAGCTTATCAATAAGATTAAGGCTCAGTGCGCCTGCAAATATACCGATAACGGTAACGACAATACCGAATTTGCCGCCGTACTCTATGGAGGGCAGTATGAGGCCCAGCACCGCTGCCGACATCATAACACCTGCCGCAAAGGACAAAACAATATCAGAAAAGCGGTGGGATAGCTTTTTAAATACAAAACCCAGGAGCGAGCCGAAGACCGTTGCTCCGCCAACGCCGAGGGCCGTCAGAATAACTGCACCCATAAATTTGACCATTCCTTTCCTTGCTCTGTTCCTGCCTTGGCTTTTGAGCTTTCTTAATAGCGAGAGTTGATTTTTGCAAATTCGATAAGCTTGTCACTGAGGCCAATAAGAGCCTCCTCTGCCTTTTTAAGGTCGGGCTCAAAAACTGTTTGGTCTGCAAACTTTTCTTCAAGGCCGTGCATATTTTTTCTCGCCTCTGTCCATGCGGAGCAAAGGGAGCTCAGCTTTATATAAACGGAGAGGGAGCGGCAGAAAACAGCACCGCTAACGAGCCTTGCTGCGATCACAAGTATTGCGGCAACGGCCACAGAGGCTGCAATGCCAAGAAGGCTTTCCGAGTCATAGGCACGATAGAAAAAGGGAAAGGCAACAGCTGCAAAAGCAACGGCAGCCACAAGGGTCACTATATTGACCTTTCTTTTTGTTTTCTCAAATGCCTCGCATATTTCAAGAGCCTGAGCCTTTTTCTCATAGAGAATGATATCCTGAGTTTTTTCCTCTTCTGTTCTGGAGTACAAATTGAACTTATTAGCCATTACTCACCTCGAATAAGCTTTGCTATTTCAACGAAGTCTGCGGCGGAGAGCTTCTCGCCGCGGATATCAGTGCGTATGCCGAGAGCGCTGAGAGCGGCCTCCGTTTTTTCCTTTGGGCAGACGGAGGAAAGGGCATTGGTCAGCGTTTTTCTCCTCTGGGCAAAGGCGGCGGAAATGAGCCTTTTGGCAAGGGCAATGAGCTTATCAAGCTCGCTGTCATCCTCGGGGAGATTGTTAAAGGCCTTGCGAATACCGTTTTCATAAAGGGTGATCTGAACAACTGCGCTTGTCACCTTAGGAGCGGGATAGAAGCAGCCTGCAGGAACGGTGAAAAGCTTTCGTGCCTCGCCGCAAAGGTTAACTGCGGCGGTTATAGCACCGTATTCATCGCTTCCGGCCTCTGCACAAAGGCGGTCGGCCACCTCGTTCTGCACCAGAACGGTGATGGACTCAACCTGTGGGCGCTCTGATGGCTTATAAGCCTCAAGCACTGACATA
>JAFQNM010000231.1 GCA_017395885.1 Clostridia bacterium
GAGTAGATGTAGGGGAAGAGGCTGTTTCTCATGTGAGAGTACTCGCGGATAGCGTCGCAAAGTTCGTCACGGAGGAACCAAGGCTGGTTCCACGTTCTCCAGCCAAGCTGCTGTGTCCAGGGAGTGAGGAAGCCGTAGTGGATGCCCTCAAGGCTTGTTGCCTCCATATCGCAGGTTGCATTGGAGTGACCGGAGAGACCGAAGTTAAGCATTGCAACAACGGTATCGTATCCGCCGCCTGTATCGCCTGCCCAGGAGGATGCATATCTCTGTGTTCCTGCATATACGCAAGGTGTATAAACGACTGCACGTCTGCCTGTGTGGCCTGCAAAGCCCTCCTGCATCTGCTTTACGTAGATTACGGGATATACGTTATGAACCTCATCGTCGAAGTACTTACCTGCCCAGAGTCTGTCAGGGTGGTCGTTTACCTGGAAAGCTCCGTCAAGCTTGAAGCAGGATGCGCCGTTATCGCAGAACTTCTTGAGATGCTCAAACCAGGGCTCATCCTTCTTTGTAAGGCCGTCCATATACATGGGGCAGGCAAAATGGGGGTCGAGGATAGATGCGCCCTCGTAGGTATACTCCTTACCGAACTCCTTTGCTCGAACACCGCACTGGCGCTCCTCCTCCCAGAGGAGGTCATAGTTCTGGCAGAGCCAGAGAGAGAACTTAAAGCCCATCTCACGAAGTGCATAGAAGAAGGTCTCGGGGCCGGACTGATTCTCGGGAAGCCAGCCGGGAATATAGAAGCGCTCCTCATCCCACTTCTTATCTATAGACTGGTCGTAGTGCTTTGTCATCCACTGGGGCTCAAGACCTACCATATCGCAGGAGATGTCCTCACGGCGGAAGTTAAGGCAATCGTAAAGCATCTCACGGGCATTTGTCTGCTCGTTGAGAACGAAGGTATAGCCGTATGCAAACTTAGGCATCATGATAGGCTTACCTGCAACACGGCCGTGGAGCTCAAGAATATCTGCAAGCTTGCCGGACTTGGGTGCGAAGATATAGAAGTCTACTATGCCCTTATGAGCGGAGATGGAGATAAGGTTCTTATCAGCTGCTCCGATATCGAAAACGGATGCGTATGTGCAGTTGAGAAGCACGCCCCAGCCGTTGGAGGACATAATATAGGGGACAGGACCGTAGGATGCGATGTTTCTGATATCGATACGGGAGACCGTGCCGCGGCGGGCGATATGGTCACGGGACTCATCGCCAAGGCCGAAGATACGCTCCTCGTCATCAAGGGAGATGTTAAGTGTGAAGCCCTTGTTCTTGTAAGCCTTGCCCTCAAAGCCGTCATAGGTGAAGGTGACGGGAGACTTTGTTCCGCTAAGAACCACACTCTCGCCCTGAACGCCGAGAATGAAGCCGCCGCATCTCAGCTCATTGCCGTCAAAGGCTGCAGTATCACACTCGCCGCTCTCACGAAGAATGTTGTACTTTGAGAGAAGGGTCTCGGGAAATTCGCCGTTTGCGGAAATACGCACACGGAAGATGCCCTCTTCGATTGCGCGAAGCTCAATGCTCGCTTTTTCTGTTTTGATATTATACATTATCGGTAAACGCGGCTATCGCCGCCCTCCTTAAAAATATACGGGGGGTTCTCTGCTTTTCTTGAAAGAAAAGCAGCAAAAGAACTTCAAAAAGGGGATATCCTTTTAAAGCTTTCGTCCACCTTTTTCAAAAGGTGGCAGGTTTTTAGGGCAGCGCCCTAAATCGACCTTTGCAAAGGTCAAAACTCCCCTTTCACTCAGCCATAGCCCTTCTCAGTGCTATGGACAGCTGATCTGCACAGGAGGTGCTCTTAAAGCCGCAGGTGTTTCCCTCAAGAAGGTCTGCGATCTCCTCTGCATTCTTTCCCTCAACAAGCTTTGAAATAGCCTTCAGGTTTCCGTTGCAGCCGCCTCTGAAGGAAACGTTTTTAACTATGCCATCCTCCAGCTCAAAGGTGATCTCAGAGGCACAGGTGCCTCTCGTTCTGTATTTATATTCCATATTTCTGCCTTTCTTATGCCGCCTCGGTATCCTCTGCCGCATCCTCGGTTGCAAAGGTAGTGATATTAACGTAAAGGTCCTCGCCAACAAGCTTTAAGGCGGAGGGCTCTGCCTCCTCTCCCTCCTCTGGAGGATCCTCATTCGTGTCCTTTTCCGGATAAACGTATTTATCCAGATATCCGGTGCCGTTCACCGTCAGCTTGCCCTTTGTGGCTATATCCACCGTGTAGGTCTCTGCCAGGGGCTGATATGAAAACGCAACCGTTCCCACGGTTATGTTCATTTCGCAGCTATCGGAAACAAAGCTCTCGCCCTCAAACTTGGCCCTCTTTGCGTTAACGGTGACCGTATCTGCGCTGACACGGACAAAGCTTATATCCGTTGACACCTCTCCGCCGGCCTTGATATCAATGGTGCTCTCAGTGGAGATATCGGCAAAGGATATCTTTCCGCTCTCAACGGAAATATGGTAGTCTGTTACGGTGCCTATGGAAGAAAAGCTCACGTTGCCCTTGGCTATCTTTATATCAAAGGCCTTGACGTACTCCTCCTTGGCAAGATAGATATTTACCGTTTTCTGTTTATCGGCAACAGGGGGACGGAGAAGAAAACGCAGACCCTTAAAGGATATGCCGCTCTCCCACATACCTGTTATATCCTCCACCTTATCCGTTTCTCTCAGGGTTATCATTGAGTTGTTGGCCGTATAGCCTGTATTGTTTTCGTTGAAGTTGATGACCTCAACGTAGGAGCTTTCGCTGCCGCCGTATACGTTTACGTTTGCATCGGTGATGCTGATCTTTATCTTATCCGTTTCACCGTTTTCAAACTTATATGTATAGCCCCTTTCATCTCCGATCTTTGCGGAGTATATCTGCTCTCCGTCCGATGCGCTGACGCCAACGCCCACAAGGCAAATGATAACGCCAACGGCAAAAATTATTCCGGAGACTATAAGAAAAACTATAGATCTTTTTTTCACAGCCCGTTACACTCCTCTCTGAAGCGCTCCAGCATTGGGCCCACCCTCTTTAAGCAGTAGCCCTCAAAGGTAATGACCTGCTTAAGCACGTAAGGCAGAGCCACCACCGCCAGATTAAAGGTGAGTATTCCGAGACACAGGGCCAAGCCGCCGCAGCATATGCCGAGGCCTATCTCATAAAGGCCGATGCCTATATGCCCTGATACTATCTCGATGCCGCCGTAGATTATGCCAACCAGAGCAAGGGCGCTGCCCGCAACGGCAAATGCACAAACGAGAAGCAGACAAAGCACCATTGATGCACATACGGTAACGATGCCGAGAGCAAATACCGCAAGCACCAGAAGAGCGGCAACAATTGTAACCGGGCTGGTTGCAACGGCAATGCCCCAGAAAAACGCCTTGCCCCTTGAGGTTAGAACGGTTTTCGGCTTTTCAACGTCGTCTGCCTCTTCCTCCTCCTCGTGGAGGTATATCTCCTGACCGTCCTCATCCTCATCCTCTTCATCTGCAGGAGGAGCGGTGGGAATATTAACGACGGTCATATCAGATGCAGTATCTGCACCGAGGGCAATATCTGAGGTAACGAGGCCGTCAAAGGTACGGGTATGGCCGGGGTCCTCCTCGCCCTCCTCAAGCCGGAAGGCCTTTGTTTTCATATGCTCAAGGCCCGGTGATGCAGGGGCTGCACCCACAATCGGTATCTCCTTTGTTGCGCCGTCCATGGGAGCTGCACCCACAATCGGTATCTCCTTCGTTGCACCGTCCAAGGGAGCTGCACCCACAACGGGTATCTCCTTCGTTGCACCGTCCATGGGAGCTGCACCCACAACGGGTATCTCCTTCGTTGCGCTGTCTGTAGCAGGAGCTCCCTCTACCTTTTTGGGAACGGGAACAGCGGCAAAAACGCCTGTATCACTTTCTTTCGGCCTCTCAAGGGTCGGGTTTGGCTTTGCCTCAACAGGCTTTCCCTGAAGCTCCTTGTCTCTGATAAGCTCGGCAAGGCTGTCCGAAAGGTCCTCAAACTCCTCGGCGCCCTGATAGGAGGCGATCTCTCTCATATCCTACTCATCAAAAGTTCTGACAAGGCTGACAGCATTCTTGACCGCTATTTCCTTCGGTATTCCGCGCTTTGTCAGTGATCTTGCAAGCAAGGTTGCAAAGGTCTTTACATCCACAGCCATGTCCTCCTTTTTAAAATTTTATAAAATTATGGATTTTTATTTTTGTTTATGGTATACTTTCCGATAGTAACTACATTTTATCAAAAAGAAAGACGTATTTCAATATGAGAATGAGAAAAAAACGTCGCTCAGGCGAAAGACTTTCAGCTTTATCCGCATTATTCATCAATGACGGGCAGTATAAGACAGCCTTCGACGCAGAAAGGCCACTCAGACTTGAGATCGGCTGCGGCAAGGGCGACTTTATCTGCGCCCTCTCCAAAAAGGAGCCTGACTGCAATTACATAGCCATGGAGCGTGTTGACGACGTTATCGTTGTTGCCGCAGAAAAGTATGCCTCCTCCAGAGACCTTGGCGCCCTCGACCACCACGGCGGCTGGAGGGCTCCCGACGGCACCGTATACAAAGGCGAGGCCTGGGACATCCCTATGGATATGCGAGGCAACGTTAGATTTATGAATTGCGATGCCACTCAGATATGCGAAATATTTGAGGAGGGCTGCCTCGATACCGTTTATGCCAATTTCAGCGACCCCTGGACTAAAAACGGCTACGCTAACCGCCGCCTTACCCACCCCGAATTTCTGAAAAGATACCTCCGCCTTCTCAAGGCCGGCGGCAGATTCTGCTTTAAGACCGATAACGTGGAGCTCTTTGAATTCTCACTTGAATCCGTTCAGGCCGAGCCCGGCTTTTGCCTCACCTTCGTCTCCCGGGACCTTCACAGCAGCGAGCGTGCCGCAGACAATATTATGACGGAATATGAGCGTAACTTCTCTCAGCAGGGCATAAGCATTAATTGCCTCGAGGCCGTCAAGAAATAAGGCTTCCCCTTGCTTCGGAGCATAAAAATCAAATCACCGCCAACTATCAAAAAGAGCTATCCCCCACAAAGGTTTGTGACAACATCTGCAAGATCAGGGTGTTACATCACGATCCCTTATGGGGGATAGCTCTTTGTTTTTAAAAAACTTGAAGGCTTTTTGAAAAAGGCTTTGCAAATTTCCCTTCAGTGCTCAAAGGCCAAGATCATTTTATTCTTGCAAGCCTTTCAAGGGCAGCGGCAAGGCTATCAACGAGCCTGAGAACGTCATTTTCCGTATTCATATTAGAGAGGCTGACACGAACGGAGCAATCGGCCTCTAAGTCGGAAAGGCCAAAGGCGGTCAAAGCACGGCTGACGCCCTTTGCTCTTGCAGAGCAGGCGCTTCCTGCGCTGATGCAGATCCCCTCTCCGGAGAGGAAATTGAGCATAGTTTCGCTTTTTATATTGGGCAGGGTCATATTCACCGTGCCGTCCAGCCCCTTTACAGGCTTATTCACACGAATTTCCCGGGGCAGTCTGTCATCGAGAAGCTCTCTGAGACGGGAGATATGCTCTGCTCTTTCTCTGAAGGCACCGTAGCCCTCTCTTGCGGCCTCGCCCATTGCGGCAATGGCGGGGATATTCTCTGTTCCCGAGCGGAATCCGCTTTCCTGCCCGCCGCCGAGGGTAAGGGCAACGAGCCACTTTGCGCGGATGACAGCTGCGGACACGATGAGGGCTCCCGCTCCCTTCGGAGCATGGATCTTATGTGCGCTGACGGATAAGGCATCCACCCCAAGGCTCTTAAGGGTAAACGGCGTTTTAAGATAGGCCTGAACGCAGTCACTGTGGATAAAGGCTCTCGGCGAGGCTCTTCTGACTATATCAGCGGCCGCCTTCACGTTATAGAGGGCGCCGGTCTCGTTATTCACCAGCATAAATGATGCAAGTATCACAGAGCTATCGCAGATTTTTTCTATAAACTCAAGGTCAAGAGCACCTCCCACCGTGGGCACTCTCACAACCCGATAGCCCTCTGCCTCAAGCGCTCTTGCACATTCATCCACAGAGGGATGCTCACCGTCTGACACAAGCACCGTTCCTCCGCTTCTCTCCTTAGCACGGACAGAGCCGAAAATTGCAAGATTGTTTGCCTCGGTGCCCCCTGAGGTGAAGATCACGTGGCCATCCTGAGGGCGGCGGATGCCAACGGAAAGTCCTACTGCCCCTCTGGCCTCCTCAAGAAGCCTGTGGGCCTCGTTTCCCACAAGGTGAACGCTGCCTGCGTTGCCGTATGAAACGGACAAAGCCTCTCTCATTTTTTCGAGAGAGGCTGCTGTGGGACAGGTGGTTGCATTGTTATCAAGATAAATTACAGGCTTTTCCATTTCAGTCCTTAAACGTGAAGCTTTCAATGACCTGTGCACGGTCATCGGCATGCTCATCTGTGTACTGCGGCATACTTGTGTATGTAACGAAATAAATATAGAAGTCGCTCCACACAGCCGTGATAACGAAGCAGTACTCAACTCCGCCAAGCTTTGCGGTGAAGGAATACTCAATTCCGTCCACGCCGCCAAGGGTGGCCTCTGCCTCGCTGATCTCGGAGATATCGGTATAAACAAGGCTCAGCTCCGCAAGGAAGCCGTCCTCCTTATTCCACCAATCGTCAACACACTGAATATCGTTGGAAACGGCATATACGGTGGTTGAAATGCTGGTGTGGTCAAGAGATGAGGGGTCTCCGGAGGAGAAAACTGCGTTTGTATACAGATCGGATCTGTCCACGTTCCAGGATTCGGGAACGAACATATAGTAGTCTACGTTTTCGCCGGATGCCAGCTTCATACCCTGAGGGATATCAACCATGTCCCCGCCCTCCTTCTGCTTGCAGGCACAAAAGCTGCCAAGACAGATGCAAAGGACCAGAACAAGGGAAACAAGTGAAATCTTTTTCATAAAAACCTCAATTCATATCTATTCCAACGGTGCCGGAATGGATAACTTCAATTTCTCCGAAAAGCTCAAAGGCTCTGAGAGCGGCATTGACGGAGGAGTTGTCTCCCGCTACCTCAACGATAACGCTCTCCTTGCCCACGCCTGCGGTCCTGCAGTTCACAAGGGAGCACACGTTAAGTATCTCCACCCTTTTTTCGGGAGTGTTGCAGGGAACACGGATGAGGAGCATCTCTCTGGAAACGAACTCCCAATCCTCGCCCCCATCGCATTTAACGTCTATGACCTCCATGCACCGCTCAAGCTGGCGGGCAAGAAGCTCCACCTCATCGTCTGTTCCGATCATGGTAACGGTGATGTGATAAACGCCTGCATCCTGGGTCATACCTGTTACAAGGCTCTCAATATTATAGCCTCGCCTTGTGAACAGGCCCGTGATGCGAGAAAGAACACCGGGGCGGTTATCTACCTTGACCATTATAAGATGCTTTGATTCCTTTGCTGCCACGGCGTTCTCCTTTCTCTGATATCTCAGCCCTCGTAAATGGGATACTTTTCGCAAATGGCGGTAACCGCCTCACGGATGTAGTCTGCCTTTGCATCAAAATCGGTAGCTGTGAGAGTGATGAGCTCTGCAAGCACCTTCATATCGTCAACACCGAGGCCTCTTGAGGTTACCGCAGGTGTGCCGATGCGGATACCGCTGGTAACGAAGGGCTTTTCAGGGTCGTTGGGGATAGCGTTTTTGTTAACGGTGATATACACCTCATCAAGCTTTCTTTCCATATCCTTGCCTGTGATGTGCATGGGACGGAGGTCAACAAGCATAAGATGGTTGTCCGTTCCGCCGGAAACAAGGTTGAAGCCGCCTGCAAGAAGACCCTCTGCAAGTGCGCCTGCATTATCTATTATTCTCTGCTGATACTCCTTGAAGGAGGGCTTCAGCGCCTCACCGAAGCAAACGGCCTTGGATGCAATGATGTGCTCAAGAGGTCCGCCCTGCATTCCGGGGAAGATGGCCTTGTTGATAGCCTTTGCGTGCTCCTCCTTGCAGAGGATAAGACCGCCGCGGGGGCCGCGGAGAGTTTTGTGAGTAGTAGTTGTAACAACGTCCGCATAGGGAACGGGGTTCTCGTGGAGGCCTGCGGCAACAAGGCCTGCAATGTGAGCCATATCCACCATAAACAGAGCATCTACAGATCTTGCGATCTCGGAGATCCTCTTGAAATCAATAGCTCTGGGATATGCGCTTGCGCCTGCAACGATAAGCTTGGGGCGGCACTCCTTTGCTATTCTTTCCATCTCGTCGTAATCTATAAAGCCTTCGTCGTTAACACCGTAGGGCACGAAATTGTAGTTGATGCCGGAGAAGTTAACGGGGCTTCCGTGAGTGAGGTGACCGCCGTGGGCAAGGTTCATACCCATAATGGTCTCACCGTGGCCTACAAGAGCCTGATAAACGGCAATGTTTGCCTGAGCACCGGAGTGAGGCTGAACGTTTGCGTGGTCGGCACCGAAAAGCTTGCAGGCTCTCTCGATGGCGATGTTCTCAACAACGTCTACACACTCGCAGCCGCCGTAGTAGCGGTGGCCGGGGTAGCCCTCTGCATACTTGTTTGTAAGATGAGTTCCCATTGCAAGCATAACAGGCTCGGAAACAAGGTTCTCACTTGCTATAAGCTCAAGGCCTCTCTTCTGTCTCTTATATTCCGCCTCAATGCCCTCGCCCACCTCAGGGTCGTAGGACTTGAGCAGCTCTATAATATCCTTTATCATATTTATTCTCCTTTCAATTAATGAACACTTTATTATACCCTATAGCATCAGGCTTTTCAACAACATTTTGTAAATCTTATTCAAAATATCCCTTATACTCAATAGTTTTCTCTCCGGGAAAGAGATATTCGTGTAGGTCTACAAAATAGTCGTCCGTCATAGAGGCCATATAGTCGGTGATGATGGTGTGCACGTCCTCCTCACGGTAGGGGCGCTGCCTTTTATAGAAGGAGCGGCTGATGGGCTCTATGTGATGGGCAAAAATAGGCGATGACGTTCTGTTCTCTCTCAGATCCTTCTCCAGGCGGTCATAGAGGCGGATGAACATGGGCCTTATGACCTTTGCCTGAGGGTCTGCAACGCCGGGGGTCAGATATATCTTCTCATAATTGGACCTTTTTGCGCCCTTGAGAGCCTCAAAATAGTCAGGACTCATTTTGATATACGGCTTGCCGTAGCTGTTTTCGATAATGTTGACGCTCAGGTTATTGATTATCTCAGCGTTAACACGGCCGATAACGCCCAGATCGAAAACGTCCTCCTCATTTTCGATAAGACCTGCCTTTTTTGCATCCTGCCTGTCCTTGCCCAGATATGCAATAATATCACAGATGCGGACAACGCATCCCTCAAGGGTGCAGGGCATCAGCCTTTTGTTGTTCTCAGGGTCAATATAGCAGCCCTCAATGGCAGAATCCAGCTCCTCAAAGGAGGTCATCGGAGCGGGATGATATTCGCATTTTTCGATCTCGCCGTTGTGAGAGATGATGCCGTTCAGGGTCTGAAGGGTGAGATTGTAGGGATAAATGCCGTCCAGCACACGGGCAGAATGGATGTTATGGGCAAAATGGCGGCCGCATTTTTCAAAATATATCTCATCAAGAAACTTTTCGCCTGCATGACCGAAGGGCGTGTGTCCCATATCGTGGCCGAGAGCAATTGCCTCAATCAGATCAAGGTCAAGGCAAAGCGCACTGCCGATGGTGCGGGCTATGCGTGAAACGAGCTGAACGTGAAGAGCACGGCGGGATATATCGTCGTTTTTATAGAAGGAAAAAACCTGAGTCTTGTCTGCGAAACGGCTGTAGTAGGCCGAATGAAGGATCTTGTCAACGTCACGGATAAAGGGCCCCCTGAAGGCGTTTGGCTTGTCCTTATCCGGATTGCGGCGCAGAGCACGGCGCCCGTCAAAGGCCAGCCGTGGCGTGTGGCCTGTCATTTTATCGTATTCCATCCGCTCTATAAGTCCGCGGGAAAGATTATCGTATTTCATATCCGCTCCCAAAGTGTATATATAGTAATGATACCATTTTTTCGCCCCGATTGCAATAAATTCTCCGAAGAAAAAGATACACCGCCAACGCAACAGTGTATCTTTGCTGTGTAATTTCTCATAAGTCCTAAAGGAACGGTAAAATTCCGATTTAACGTGGAGTTTGAAGCTGTGCAAACGTCAAAGGAATCCGCACAAAATTAAGTGGCAAAAAGAGATTGCGCCCTCTGCGGAGGGCGAGCGGGGGTTACACCCCCTGCACCCCTGTTGTGCGGCAAAAGGTGTTTCGCCCTCTGCGGAGGGCGCCAAGGGCTCCGCCCCTTGACCCTGCC
>JAFQNM010000232.1 GCA_017395885.1 Clostridia bacterium
AGCTCGCAGACCTCGTTAAGGCTATCGAGGAAGAGTTCGGCGTATCCGCTGCTCCCGTTGCTGCAGTTGCAGTTGCAGGTGCTGCTGCTCCCGCTGCTGAGGAGAAGACTGAGTTCGACGTTGTTATGACAAGCTTCGGCGCTAAGAAGCTCGACGTAATCAAGGTTGTTCGTGAGATCACAGGTCTCGGCCTTAAGGAAGCTAAGGAAATGGTTGAAGGTGTTCCTTCCAAGATCAAGGAAGGCGCTTCTAAGGAAGACGCTGAGGCTCTCAAGGCTAAGCTTACAGAGGCTGGCGCTACTGTTGAGCTCAAGTAATTTATTACTTGCAGATAAAAAAACTGTCGCACAAACGTGCGGCAGTTTTTTTTATCAGTTAATGAGTTTTTCTATAACAACACCGTCCCTCCAGGTATGAGAAAGCTCTCTTTGTGAAATAGTCTTGCCTTCCTTTCTCAGCCTCAGAGAGACCTTGACCGTAAGGTCGTTGCTCTGCTCGGTAACGGTGGCCTTGGCGATGTATTTGGCACCCTCGGGAAAGCCATCGCCCTCAGTGTAGCTGAAGACCGAGGCTTTGAATTCCGTGTAGAAGCTGTTCATCCTTTTGGTATTTTCCTCTTCTGCAATTGCACCTGTTTCGCAGGTGAAAACAGGTATCATAACTGAAGTGTTTTTTGTTGTGTAAAGCTGAATAGAATGTTTCATATCCTGTCCTTAAGGTTTGATATTATAGCTTATGCCGAAAGCCCTTTTTGCATACAATAAAAATGATAATAAAATTTCTTATCCTATTGTAAAAGAGGGATAATTTTGGTAAAATCAATATGTATTATCATATAAGGAACGGTGACGCTTATGAGTACGAAAAACTATTTGCTTAACGGAACAAATTATACCTTCGATATTGAAACGGGAGCTCTTGCTTCTCTTGAAATCCCCGGAGAAGCACCTGTTGTATCAGGCGGAAAGGGCCTCTTTGACCTTGCATGGCCCGTTCATCTGGAGTACGATATACAGAGAGCCAATCCCACTGCAGCATACGGTAAGTGTGCACCCCGATTCAGCTTTGACGGAGAAACGCTTACTATAGAATATGATAAGGTTCCCTATACAATGCCTTGCGATGATGAGCCCAGCTATGAGGGAGGGATCTATGCTAAGGTTACCCTCAGAGCAATGAGCGATAAAAAGTCTGTTGCCATGAGGCTTCAGATCAAGAGTAATTCAAAGGCGAACGTCGAGCAGGTGCTTTTCCCCGATATGAACGGAATCGTGCCTACCGATTGCGAGCAGAACGAAAGGCTTACTATGATGGGCGGCTCAATGAAGCCCTTCGTTAAGCTGAAGAATACTGCTAAATCCAGAGAGACCTTTTTTGCCTGGACAGAGACCACAGCCGGAATATTTATGAGAGCCGGAGGCCTTCAGCAGAGAGCTTTCATCGGCAGATGGTACGATATGGGAAGCAGAAAGGGCGGATTCTCCATGTACCGCCGTCACTGGGGCTGGGGTCCCGATTCGGATAAGAACATGGGTTATGATGAACAGCTCTGGATAAAGCTTGATAATAAAGTAAATAAGCTTCGGCTTGCATCTCTCCATACGGTAAAGGTGGAGGCAGGCTGTGAATACGATTCTGGAGAATATGTGATCACACCTCATAAGGGAGACTGGCTCCGTGGTGTAGGCCCCTACCGTGAATACGTTAAGGAAAACCAGAAGCGTGTTCTTCCCGTACCTCAGCGAGTAAAGGAAATGCTGGGCTTCAGAACCATTTTTATGGCAAACGGATATTCCAAGCATCCCACAGACTATTCATGGAGATATGACGATTTTGAAACTATAGCAGACGATATGCTGGAGCACGGCCTTTCCGACCTTAACGTGTGGGGACAGTTTAACTGGAATCTTCCCTTCGGCAAGCACCGCTTCTATAGTGAGTGGGGCGGCTTTGAAAACTGGAAGAAGAATGCAGATAAGATCAGAGCAAAGGGAATAACCATCACTCCTCTCGTTTCCTGGGTAAGTGCATGGGAGGAAACGGCTCGCTTCCTCGGTATTGAAAAGAGAAGCGGCTCCTGGGCAGAAACTCCGGAGGCTGTTCCTATGTTTGCGGCACCCTATTGCGACAGATGGGGATGCTTCCAGATGCACGATCACTCAAACGAAACGTGGAAGGAGGAGATTCGTAAGGGCCTCCGATTCCTCAGAGACGAGTGCGGCTGCCCCGATATCTGCTGGGACCAGTACGTTCTCGGTGATAACTGTGACGATTCTATCCGCGATATTATTCACGAGTACAGGCTTGAAACGGAAAAGCTCTATCCCGGAGCAGCATTCTCCAGCGAGTGTACCCTCTATTACGAGTCTGATATTGATAATACAGACTTTACCTGGAACTGGATCTATTGGTCTGAAAAGCGTGACTACAGACCCTATCTCCATATCGTGAGAACTCTGCGCCCCAATATGAACGTAGACTCAACCCCTGAGTACGTTAAGTATATCTTTATGGATAACCTTATGATGAACGTGTACCCCTCACATCCTGAGGAGTATAACGGAGGTGCCCTGATCTCCGAGTATCCCGAGTTTTCAGAGGCAGTAAAGACTTGTGCTGCACTGAGAAAGGCATATCTCTCTTATTTCACAGACGGAGTAATGGTATCCGACTGTCCCCTTAGAGAGGATTGCGAGGGCAGACTCACAGGCTACCTCAAGGAGGTTTCGGGCGAGCTTCTTCTCATTGCATATAAGGCAACGGACGGAGAGTCTGTGTACAAGCTTGATCTGGCAGATTTTCTCAGCGGAGATGCTCATGCTTATACCGTTAAGGATGAAAATGGAAATACAGTCGATAGCGGTGAGCTTGGCACGGTAGCAGACCTTACCCTTTGCGGCGAGGCAGGCAAGCTCTATATGATAGAGATCAGATAAGATGTCAGCAGTAATAAATAAGATCGCCGTTATGTTCATCATAATGGCGATCGGATTTCTTCTTGGAAAGATTAAAATAATCACAAACGACGGAAACCGTGTGCTTTCAAGCATCTCTCTGTTTCTTGTTAGCCCGCTTTTGTCCTTTGTGTCGTATCAGAGGGAGTTTTCTCCATCCATTGCAAGAAATCTGCTGGTAACGTTGGGGCTGACAGCAGTTCTGTATGCTGTACAGATAATGGCAGTTATGCTTCTTGTACCCAAAAATAGAAGAGGCTCTGAGATCGAGCGTATGTCACTCATCTTTTCAAACTGCGGATATATAGGCATCCCCTTGGTTCAAAGCGTTTTCGGAAATGACGGAATAATCTTTCTCACAATGAATATTGCCGTTTTTTACGTTCTCACGTGGACGCTGGGAGTATCGTTGATGACGGGAAAAATGTCGCTCAAGCAAACAGCAAAAAATCTGTGCACACCTGCAATAATCGCAGTGGTGCTTGGTGTTGTGTTCTTCCTTTTGAAAATAGACCTGCCGGACGTTATTCACGAGCCTCTGCAATCTATCGGAGATATGAACACGCCTCTTGCGATGCTCATTGCAGGAAGCACCCTCGCGGGAACGAATATATTTTCCTGTCTTAAGAAATGGCGGCTGTATCTTCTTTCTGCAGTAAGGCTCCTGCTTTTGCCCGTTGTCTGTGCAGTAATATTGTATGGCTTTTCTTTTCTCGGAGCAGACAAAATGGTAATAACCATAGTGTTTATCGCAGCTGCTTGTCCGTCTGCCGTTATAACAACTATGTTTGCCCACCGCTTCGGCGGAGACAGCGTATATGCATCCGAAATATTTGCAGTAACAACAATTTTGTCGGCGGTAACCATCCCACTTGTAATGTGGCTGCTTTCAGTAATGGGAATATCTGCCGTAATGTGAGGAAAATATGCATCCTATAAAGCATTTTAAAACTATAACACGCCACCGCCACAGGGTTATTGCCCATTGTAAAAAAGCGGGAATTTTTTGGCAGGGGCTCTGGCACGATATGTCCAAGTATTCACCTGTTGAGTTTTGGAACGGTGCCAAGTATTATTTCGGTACCCAGAGTCCCAACGTGGGAGAACGAAAGGAGAAGGGCTATTCAACGGCCTGGCTCCATCATAAGGGCAGAAACCGCCATCATTTTGAGTATTGGACAGACTATAACGTAGTCCGTCATATGGTGATGCCGGTCAAAATGCCACTTCGTTATCTTGCGGAAATGTTCTGTGACAGAGTGGCGGCCAGCAAAATATATAAGGGCAAGGATTATAAGGATTCCGATCCCTACGATTATTTTATAAACGGTAAGGATCACAGAGTTATCCATCCTGAAACCTCGGACATGCTGGAGAAGCTTCTGATAATGCTCCGAGATGAGGGAGAGGAAAAGACCTTTGCCTATCTTAGACAGCTTATCAAGGATAAGAATGAATATTAAAAACAAAAAGAGGCTAAAAAAGCCTCTTTTTGTTATATTACTTTAGAGAGGAAGTCCTTCAGTCTGTCGCTCTTGGGATGGAGGAATATTTCATCGGGAGTACCCTCCTCGATAATAATACCGTCATCCATAAATACGATCCTGTCGGCAACCTCCTTGGCAAAGCCCATTTCGTGTGTAACGCAGGCCATGGTCATACCGTCGCGAGCGAGGCTCTTCATAACGTCAAGAACCTCGCCGACCATTTCAGGGTCGAGGGCGCTGGTAGGCTCGTCAAAGAGCATAACCTCAGGCTCCATGCAAAGAGCACGAACAATGGCAACTCTCTGCTTCTGACCGCCGGAGAGCTGACTGGGATATGCATCGGCACGGTCAGAAAGGCCAACACGTGCAAGAAGCTCCATAGCCTTAGCCTCAGCCTCCTCCTTGGACTTCTTGAGAAGCTTGATGGGGGCAACGGTCATGTTTTTAAGAATGTTCATATTGGGGAAAAGATTAAAGTGCTGGAATACC
>JAFQNM010000233.1 GCA_017395885.1 Clostridia bacterium
AAAGGGGCTTGTTCTGAGTGAAGCTGACAAGGGCACCGCTTGCATCATGCTCATACTCGTTCTGCTCAATGTTAACGTTACCCATTACCATTGTGTTTTCTGCATAATCCTTATCGGTAAGGTATGCAAATGTTCCGCCAACTACTGCCATAATGAGGAGGATAGCTGCAACGGAGAGAGCAATAATCTTCTTTTTCATTGTTCTTTTTCCTTTCATAATAATAGATGATTTTTGCTTTAGCTCATTACCCCGAGCCGAGGGTGCACTTTTAATTTGGAGTTTTCTGCGTAGCCATTCAAAGTAACGTCCCTTTAAGGACTACGCAGTTACTCTGAATGTAAATGCAATTAAATTTTTGGATTAGCCGTCGATAACATCCCAAGCTGCTTCAGCATCAGCGATGCTAGTTGCATCATACTGAACTGCGTATGCGGTGATTTCGAGCTTAGGCTCAGATCCTTCAACAATACCATCGAGCTGGGCCTTTGTTACATCGGTGTCTACGGTAACCTGATTGTCCTTAAGAACCTGATAAGTTGCTCCATCTTCTGTGCCGGCATATTCTCTGTACCAAACATTATCGTGTCCGGGGAGAACTGCCCAACCTGTAGCAATTTCATAGCTAAGGAAGTTTTCCGCATCGTTTACATTTACGATTTTAACGAAAACCCATGCGTGCTCACTGTCATCAGTTACTGTTACTGTAGGATCCTTATCGAGTATCTTACCGGGAACCATTTTGTATCTGTCGCCAGTGGTTTCCTCAAGCTCGATGTCAACGTCACCTGCTGTAAATGTGTTTACAACAGTCTGTGTGTTGTCCTTCAACCAAGCGAGAGTACCTCCGAGTGCGCATCCGAATACGAGAACTGCTGCGAGAACGAGAACTACAACCTGTTTCTTCATGGTTTGTGTTCCTCCTTTCTTAAAAATATAAAATTTTGTAGGGCATCCGCCCAATGGGGGTTGGGCGACTGCCCAAAGTTAACTTATTTATCCCAACAGACGGAGTGCTAACCGCCTGCCAAAATCAAAAGTGAGCTTTGAGAGACGCTCATTTGACTCCCTTATTTGCCTGTGAAATAAGAAGGTCAGATCAATGTCTCTCGGAATGGGATCCGCTCCTCTGAATGAAAGATCCTAAGAACAGTCTTTCTCTTATTGAACGTTCCAGCCCCCCACGCATATGCGCGGGAGGCTGATTTTGTTCGAAAAAAGAGAAATTAGTTTGCTGCGGGAGCCTTGAAAGCAGCCCATGCAGCAGCAGCGTCAGCGAAGCCGTCAGCCTGGATAGCGTGAGCCTCTACTGTGATCTCCATATCGTCAAGAGCTGCAATCTGAGCATTAGTAGCGTCATTAGGCATTGTAAAGGTTTCGAAGAGAGCGGGAAGCTCGAGCGCTGCGCTATCAACAGTGGATACTGTTGTGTAGTAACGGAACTCGTATGTAGCTACGTTGTTCTCAACCTTGATTTCTCTTGTGGATGTCCAAACAGAGTCATCCCAACCCTGAACGAAATTCTGGGGAAGGAAGTCAGCGTTTGCATCAACTCCGCAAGCTGCCTTAAGATCTGCGATGTCGCTGATCTTAACGATCATACGAACGTAGGATGCCTCACTGTCAGCAGCAACTGTAACGGTGGGGTCCTTAACGTAGGTGTGACCTGCGATAAGCTTATACTCGTTACCTGTAGCTGTGCGGATGTCACCGTCCTTAACACCGTAAAGGTCAACCTTAGCCTCGTCGAGAGAGAGAGCAACATTACCTACTGTGAAGGTGTTCTTGGCTACGTTGGAATTCGCCTGAAGGTATGCGAGTGTGCCGAGAATGGAACAAACTACGAGAGCAACAGCGCACATTGCGATAAGTGCGATCTTTGCAAGCTTTTTCATAGTGTGTTTCTCCTTTCTGAAAAAATGATTTATAGGAAGCCGTACAGGCTTTACCTCGTTGTTATTTGGGACGGTTTATTCCTCGTCCTTGCCTTCGTCGGGTTTCTTTGCGTCCGTGGTGTTCTCAGGGCTGTCTGTGCTTTCATTCTCATCTGTGCCCTTATCGTCGCCCTTCTTCTTTTCTTTCTCCTTTTCGGGGGCAAGGATCTCGGGCATAAAGATCAGAATGAGAAGCAGGAGGCCTGCTGCGATAGCAACGTACATTCCGGGAGGATTCTGGATGAAGTTGGCAACGTAGCCAAGGTAGGGAATGGAGAACTGAACCTCTCCGATAACGTTCTGGCAATGAACGGGAACTCCGTCCTCAGAGGCGTTTGCATCGCCCTTGGTCTTGTAGCGGATAACCGTGGGGTCCTCCTCGTCGGGAATGACCTCAACAACTCGGTGGGTGGAAATGGTGTTTTCGTCCAGCATATATGTAATGACGTCACCCGTTCTGATATCCTCAGGTTTGACCTCTTTGACATATACTATAGAGCCTGTATGGATAACGGGCTCCATGGAACCGGAAAGAACTGTGAATACGTTGAAGCCGAACAGCCTCATTCCGGCGAGTAGAATTGCCAGTACAACTACCAGTGCGATAAGCACGGATGTAGCCGCATTCCATATCTTCTTGACTTTGTCGCTCATGCTTTGTGTCTCCTTTTCGCGCATATATAAAGAAGAGATTTTTCTATTTACCCCATTATAGCACTCCGGAGTTTGCAAATCAAGGGTTTTAAAGAATAAAAATAACCAAATTATGTTACGGATTATGGACAATTTGTATCAAAGAACTAGCATTATTTAACAATGAGGTGAGCTTTAAAGGATGATATACAGGTGTCTAAAGGGTCGCATATAAATTAGGCAAATGAATAAAAGGCGATATTTTACAAATGACTAAAGGCTAATTCGGTGAAGATTTTTATATATTATGCAAAGGCAAAAATAATCTTACGGGCCCTTATTTATAAGGGCCCGTAAGATTTAGTCAAATGCAAAAAGTGAACCATGGAGATTCAGGCATAAACACAGTATCCATTGCTTTTTTTGTGACAGGGTGAATGAAGGAAAGATGAAAACAATGGAGAGCAAGAGGCGAATTATCTCTCGAACCGTATTTACCGTCTCCCAAAAGGGGCATTTTTCTGCCCGCAAATTGAACTCTTATCTGGTGCGTGCGGCCTGTGTGCAGAGTTACCTTCACAAGAGAGAGGCCGTCCTTTTCTGCCACGGTCTCGTAATCGAGCAGGGCCTCCTTAACTCCGCTTCTCATTCTGTCCACTATGTAGGCCTTGTTCTTTCGTTTGTCGTGAAAAAGCAGGTCCCGCATAGTTCCGCTTCCGGCGCCCGTTGCTCGGATAACGCAAAGGTATTCCTTTTTTGCCGAGCTCTCGGAAAGCGAGGCGGTCAGCTTTCCTGCAGTCCTTGAGTCTTTTGCGTATACCATAACTCCGCCGGTTGCGGTATCCAGCCTGTGAACGCAATAGGCCGGGCTTTGCCATCTTTCGCTGAGCAGGGTTACCATATCGGCGCCGCCTCTCGTATCAGGCTGAGATGCCACTCCCGCAGGCTTATAGACTATGGCAAGATATTTATCTTCGTACAGTATTTTCATAAATCAAAAAAAGCAGGAACAGGCGGCGCCTGTTCCTGCGTCTGTTTTGGATTATTTTACGAGAACTCTGATAATTCCGTCTACTGCGGAGATATCAGCGATCTGCTCTGCGGTAACTGGCTTGGAGCAGTCAAGAAGTGCACAGGCATAGTTACCCTTTGAGCGGCTGGCCATGTTTTCAATGTTCACGCCGTCTGCAGAAAGAACTCCTGTGATCTTGGAAAGCATCTCGGGCTGGTTCTTATGAAGAACAACAAGCCTTGCTTCTCCGCTTCTGGGCATAGAGATAGCGGGGAAGTTAACGCTGTTTGTGATGTTACCGTTTTTAAGGTAATCAACAAGCTGATTTGCTGCCATAACAGCGCAGTTATCCTCAGATTCTGCCGTGGATGCACCGAGATGGGGGATTGTGATGATGCCGGGGGTGTTGATCGTAGCCTCTGTGGGGAAATCGGTAACGTAGCTTGCAACCTTGCCGCTTGCGATGGCTGCCTTGATATCGTCTGCGTTAACGAGGTCTGCACGGGAAAGGTTGATGATACGAACGCCGTCCTTCATCATAGCGAGGGTATCTGCATTGATCATATTCTTTGTTTCGGGGGTAGAGGGAACGTGAAGAGTGATGTAGTCACAGCTTTTGTAGATATCCTCATAGCTTGCCGCAGAGTGGATCTTACGGGAGAGCCTCCATGCTGCGTTAACTGTCATAAAGGGATCGCAGCCGAGAACCTCCATACCCATATCCTCAGCCGCATTTGCAACGAGGCCGCCGATGGCACCGAGGCCGATAACGCCGAGGCGCTTGCCCTTGATTTCCTGACCTGCAAAAGAGCTCTTGCCCTTTTCTACAGACTTTGCAACGTCTGTTTCAAGAGTGTTTGCCCACTTGATTCCGCCAACGATATCACGGGAGGCGAGGAGGAGGGCTGCAATTGCAAGCTCCTTTACGCCGTTTGCGTTTGCGCCGGGAGTGTTGAATACGACAACACCTGCATCAGCACATTTGTCAAGGGGGATGTTGTTAACGCCGGCACCTGCACGGGCAACTGCCTGGAGGCTCGCATCAAGCTCCATATCGTGCATGGAGGCGCTTCTTACCATAATGGCATCGGCGTTTTCTACGTCAGCAGAGACGCTGTATGCATCCTTGGGGAAAATATCTGTTCCGCAGGAAGCGATCTTATTGAGAAGTTTAATATTTGTCATAACGGTTACCTGAGTTTCTTGATTTTATGCCTTGGGGTTTTCTTCTGCAAACTTTTTCATAAATGCGATAAGTGCCTCAACGCCTTCGTAGGGCATAGCGTTGTAGATGGAGGCACGCATGCCGCCGACGGAGCGATGTCCCTTGAGGTTCTTAAGGCCTGCCTCGCCGGACTCCTTGGCGAACTTCTTATCAAGGTCAGCATCGCCGGTAACGAAGGTTACGTTCATCATGGAACGGCATTCGGGCTTAACGGGAGCGATATAGTAATCCTGGCTGTCAAGATAGTCGTAGAGGAGCTTTGCCTTCTTTTCGTTGAGGGCCTTCATTGCCTCAAGTCCGCCGAGAGACTCGATCCACTCGTAAACGAGCTTTGCAAT
>JAFQNM010000234.1 GCA_017395885.1 Clostridia bacterium
ATACTTTCCCGTATTATCGCCGCGACCGCAGCCATCGTGCTGTCGGTCTCGGCCCTGGCCTCCTGCCAGCCCAAGGATATAACCTATACCATTAACGTGAAGGATATGATAGGAACCCCCTATACCTCCGGTATCATCGTTAACTTTATGCAGGACGGAGAAAAGGTTGCTACTCAGATCGTAAATGACCAGGGTATTGCAGAAAAGATTCTCCCCGCAGGAGACTACACCGTTGAGCTTGACTTTACTGCAGGCAAGGATGCATACTATTTTGCAGGCGGAGTTTCCCTATCCACGAAAAACACCACAGCAGATGCTATTCTTGCAAATAAGCTCAACTCTGAAGCAAGGACCGCAACCGTAGGAGCAGATGAGTTTGATGCTTATGACGTTGCTACAGGATGCACGTATCTTGAGCTTCAGAAGGATATCCGCAACTACTATTTCTTTACCCCTACTCAGGCCGGCCACTACAGAGTTTCCGTTGCAGACGGTGCATCCGTTGAGATCGGTCACTACGGTGCTCCTCACTTTATTCAGGAGTTCAGCGTATCCGATGTGGTTGACGGTGCTTTTGAGTTCGACGTTAAGGACGGAATGATCGGTGACGGAAGCGGCGGCACAAGCGTTTACGTTTTTGGTGTTGACTCTAAGGACGGTGCTGAAAGCTGCGTTATCGCAATAGAAAGAACAGGCGATCCTACAAAAACTATTGAGGATGAGCCCTGGACAGAATATAAGGCTTCTCATACCCCTGCTCTCTATACTCTCCCCCAGGGTCTGACCATCAAGGAATTCGACCTGACAGCAGATACCGATGAGTATAGCTTCGTTCTCGACACTGCAACAGGCTACTACCACCTTGGCTCCAAGGATGGCCCCATAGCTCTCGTACGTCTGGCTGAGGACTGCGATTACATCGCCTGCTACGCAACCATTCTTGAAAAGCAGGGAGTTGTTAAGTATTTCTATGACGGCGAAGAAAAAACATATGAAAACTTCGTGAAGAGGGAAAACTACTCAAATTGCCTCCTTGACTATATAGACTGTGCAGATGAGACACTGGGTGTTTACCCCCTCACAGAGGACCTTATGTATATCATTCAGCAGAACGGCGATCATATGGGCTGGTGGGATCCTGACGGAAGCACCTATCGCTTCCTTAATATGGACGACACAAAGGACCTTACGATCAATACAGAGATCGCCTGGCTGCTTATGTGCTGCTACGCAGAATAAGCTCTTATGAAAAAAACACATTCAATTTTCTCCTTCTTATCCCTTCTCATAGCCGCTACTCTTCTTCTTTCTGTGCTTGGCGGCTGTGGGAAGGAGCCTGAGCCTTGCGACTTCACCGTTTGGGTGAAGTCCGAGGGGGGCGCTCCCCTTAAAGGAGTAGACGTTCATATCTACACAGATGAGACCCGTACAGACCTTGTCTGGGTAGGCCATACCGATGCCGACGGCAAGACCGTGTTCGAGGGAAAAAAGGGCAACACCTATACCGCCTTTCTTGAAGAGGTTCCCGCCGGATATACCGTTGATGAGAGGTACTCCGTTGCCGGAGAGCAGACAGAAATAATCCTGAGTATTCAGCTCCTCAGCGAGGACCTCCTGAACGAAAACTTTTTCCGCACAGGAAACGTTGCAGTGGATTTTTCCTTTACAGATACCGATGGAAATACCCACCGCCTCTCTGAGCTCCTTGAAACAAAAAAAGCTGTTATCCTTAACTTCTGGTTCCTTAACTGCGACCCCTGCCGTATGGAATTTCCCTATATGCAGGAAGCCTATGAGGAATATAAGGACAGGATAGAGGTAATCGCCGTCAACCCTATGGATGGTAACAACGAATCTATCGCCTCCTATGCCGAGGAGCTGGGCCTCACCTTCCCTATGGTGAAGGGCAGCTCAGAATGGCAGGAAGCAATGGGCCTTAACGGATATCCTACAACCGTGGTCATAGACCGCTACGGTACCGTTGGCATGGTTCACTCTCATGCATTTACCGGTGCCGAGGACTTTATTAAGGTGTTCGATTTCTTCACCTCTGATAATTACGTTCAGACTACCGTGAGAAATCTCAGCCAGATAAACGATATCAAATAAACGAAAGGAATGAAAGAAATGAGAAACGTCAGATCTATTCTTGCTCTTCTCCTCTGCGCTTGCCTGCTCTTCGCTCTTTGCGCTTGCGGCAATGCAGGTACAGATAAGGAGAGCAATGATTCCAAGAACGAAATTACAACTCCCGCTCCCGCTGATAGCGAAACAGATCCCCTGCCTGCAGTTACCTTTACGGTTAAGGTAGTTGACGAAGAGGGCAACGGTGTTTCCGGCGCATGGATCAAGGTTTGCAAGGGAACAGAAAACTGCTACACCTCTATGTCCGACGAGAAGGGCAACGCCCCCTTTATTGAAACAAATATTCCCGAGGTTACCGCTGAGCACGAGCTTTCCGTTCTCACAGTTCCCGATGGTTATTCTTACACAGGCGAAGAGGTAGTTCACCTCACAGCGGGCATCACCGAATATACAGTTACCCTTACAAAGGCAGCTGAATAAAAAAGCTGACCGCACATAGCTTCATTGCCAAACGGCAAAATAAACTAAGGCATGGTCAAAACTATGAATAAAGCATTAAAGATACTTTCTCTTCTTCTTGCTCTGGCTATACTTTTCGGTACACTCTGCGCCTGTGGCAAGGACACAGTGAACGACGATACCGACTCGGACAGTGTGGTCGATTCAAACGATACAGAAGATACAGAGAAAGGAACAGACTACTCAGATGATACTGAGGACCCCGAAGAGGAAACTACAGGCGAGGGCAAGGAAACTACAGGTGAAGATGAGACAACGGCTGAGCCCGATGAAACCACAGCACCTGTAACGACCGTTCCCCCCGTTACTACTGTCCCTCCCGTTACAACAGAGCCCCCCGTTACAAATAACGAAGGCGAAACTCTTGCAGGCAAGGGCAGCGCAACTGATCCATACCTTGAGATCCCCACAGTTGGCACAGGCAGCATGAGCATAACAACTGTTTCCATCCCTGCAGGCACATCCAAATTCTACGGTATCCAGCGTATCGGCGGAATGGTGGTCACCGTTAATAATGCAAACGTTTATATCGTCAGCAACGGAACCCGCTACGATGCTCAGAACGGTGTTCTCACCTTTGTCGCTCCTGCGGCTCTCGCCAGCGACTACGTAACTCTGGAAATTGGTAATAAGGGTGGCGCAGCAGCCTCCTTCACTCTGGTTTTCACAAACCTTGAGGGAACTCAGGCTAATCCCAAGATCGTTGCCGCAGGCACTATCTCAACTGCGAAATCCGTTTCCCTCTCAGCCGATGATTCTGACGGATATACGTATAAGTATATGGCTGAAAAGGCAGGCAAGATCCGCTTCTACATGACAGCCTCCACTACAAGCATTATGTCCGTAACAAATAACCGCAACTCCGCTCAGCGTACTACCGAGTCAGACGCCCAGTGTGATGCAAACGGTACCTATATTGAGATAGACGTTAATGCAGGAGACGAGCTTATCATCATCGTTGGAGCAAAGCCCAATCAGAGAGGTAAGTACCCTGCAACAAATATTAACTGGTACGGAAAATATATTTAATTAAAAACTATCAAACGATTGCATTATAATTTGATATGTGATATAATACCATCATTGCAAATGCAATCAAAAATACAAGGAGGTTAAAACCAAATGAAAAAGGTTTTAAGCATCATTATGGTTCTGGCAATGCTTGCAATGTCAGTAACCGTCTATGCTGTTAGCGGAACGGGTTCATCTACAGATCCCTACCTTATCAGCAATGAGGACACTACCCCAATAACTATAACCGTTCCCGCCGATACTGAGGTGTGGATCCAGGCTAACAACTCAAACGGCTCTGTTCTCAAGGTCACAGAGGCATCAAGCACAAATTACTTCTTCTGGTACTGCAGACAGAACTATATCGCAGAGGATGCTCTTACCCTTGTTCCTGATGTTAATCTTGTTAACCTCAAGAATACAGGCACATCCGACCTCGTTATCTCTCTTCTTCTTGAGGGCGGCGCAGACGAGATCAAGGGCACTGTTGATAACCCCGAGAACATCGAGCTTGTTGAAAACGATTTCAGCCATGCTCTCGGTGCATACGTAACCACAGAGCTTGAAGCAGGCAACAACGGCTACTACTACACCTTCAATGCCCCCGCTGACGGTGTTATCTCCGTATACGTTTCCGCTTACGACAGCGAGTATAACGATATTGGCTGGATGTTCTTCGTTAATAACATAACAAAGAGCAGATACGGCGAATTCCGCTACAGCGACGATGCTGAGGTAGTTAATCCTGAGAACGTTAAGGTTTCTGCAAACGACGAGATCGTTGTTTTTGCAAGCACCTATAACCCCGAAAGCAGATGGTCCAACCCCGCAGGCGGCATTGGAGTGAACATTTCCTTTGCAGGCGTTGGCACAAGCCTATGCCCCGAGGATATTACTGCAGGCAATCACAGTACAACTCTCGCAGCTGACTCCCAGGGCTATTACTACAACTGGACAGCAGCTGAGTCAGGCACCGCAACCTTCACAATGAATACTGCAGCAAACTGGCAGTACTCCATCACTAAGACTCCCGCAAACGGCTTCCCCACCTACGGCGATACACACTGGCACGATGACGATCCTGTGGTTTCCACAGAATCTCACACAGTAGCAGCAGGTGACGTTCTCACCATCTGGGTCAACACATACGATCCTTCCAATATGTTTGGCTCACCCGCAGGTGCGCTCGACTGGACACTTTCCTTCACAGCAGGCGAGGGCGGCGGAAACGATGACAACATCGGTGGCGGCGGTGACGATGACATCATCGGCGGCGGTGACGACACCCTCGAAGTTAACTGGGAGCTTTCCGATAAGTACCTCTCCGTAGGTACAGACTCCTACCCCGCAAGCAACACATACCCCTACACCGTATATGCATTCGAGCCCACAGAAGTAGGTAAGTATACCTTCACATCTACTGATTCTCTTATCGGTCTTGTAAGTAACAACGGTATGTGGATCACAGCAGGCACAAGCACAAATGCTATCACAGACGGTGTTGTTACAGAAAATTCCTTTGAGTGGACCTGCACAAGCGTTGGTCAGTCCATCTGGGTGGCTGCTCTTCCCGATACAAACGTTGCAACCATCACAGTTGAGTACGAAGAGGTCGTTATCCACGAGATCCCCCGCGAGTACTATGAAAACACAGTAACACCTGAGGCATTTGAGTTCGGCGGCAATGCTGATGAGCTTATGTACGTTGATACCTTTGACGGCATTGAGGACACAGCAGTTCTCGGTGCAGACGGCTACTACCACCTCAACTCTGCAAACGGCCCCATCCTCTTTGCAAACCTCAATGATCCCATGATGTCCCTCTCTGCTGCAAACAGCTACGGCCAGCTCAAGCAGCTCATTAATGAGAATGGCGAAGTAGTTCTCATCATAGACTATACTTTGGCAATGATTGACTACCTTGCTTGCATGGATCAGGAAACAGGCCTCTATCCTCTTACAGCAGACCTTATCGAGGTATTCAATAAGGCAGGAACAAGCCTTGGTTGGTACGGCGCAGAGGGCTGGCTCGGCGGCGAGGAAGCAGATGCCTGGATGTTCGCTTGCTACTACGATGAGGCAATCACCGGTGAAGGCGATATTCCCGGCGGCAACGGTAACAACGCCGACCAGAACACAACATCTCCCTCTACAGGAGATAACGTAATGATTATCGTAACAGTTGCAGTTGTAGCTCTTGCAGCTACTGCTACTCTTCTCGTTTTCAGAAGAAGAAGAACTAACTGATAAACAAAAAAAACACCTGGCTCTGTCAGGTGTTTTTTGTTGCAATGATTCAAATTCCGGTTTATCGGGTAGGATAGCTTGTATGGGCGGAATTTACTTATCTCAATACTGTTTAAGGGATTTCAGAAAGCATATTATCAATAAAGATCCCGTATCCACGGCAGGGGTCAGAGACAAGCACGTGGGTAACTGCTCCAATAAGCTTTCCATCCTGAACTACGGGGCTGCCTGACATTCCTCTGACGATGCCTCCCGTTTTTTCTACGAGGCTTGTATCTGTTACTGTTATGAGAAAGTTTTTATTCTCATCCTTCCCTTCATCAAGCAGAGTAATCTCAACGGCATACTCACAAACTCCCTCTCCGTCAACCGTTGAAAAAATAGTTGCTCCCCCATTTCTGATGGAATCCCTTTCTGCAATGCCGATCTCCCTTTTCTCAAATCCCTTGGGATATGAGGTCATATACCCAAAAACACCGCTGTTTGTGTTTTTGGTAACTGCCCCTAGATGCTCCGGGTGAAACTCTCCCTTAAGCTCTCCCGGTGCTCCTGACTTACCCTTTTGCACCCCTGTTACCGTCACAGCCGATACAACAGCCTTTTTAAAACCACACAGCTCTCCGCCTTCAGTTTTTACAATACCGTGCCCCAGGCCGCCAAAAGCGCCGCTATCCTCTTTTATAAAGGTTACCGTTCCAAGACCGGATGTTCCGTCCTCAAGCCAGAGCCCTATTCTCAGCTCACCTGTTTTTGTGGACAGCATTGGAGTAACGCTAAGAGAAAGCTTCTCTTCTCCTCTTTCCAGCTCAAAGCTTACCGCCGCTCCATTGCTGCTCTTCACCTCCAGCGTCACGTCAAGAGCGCTCTTTATATCCTTTCCGTTGACCTTTTTTATAATATCATTTTCCATAAGCCCAGCATCACGTGCCGGAGAGCAGATACCGCTCTCCGTTTCCACGTCATCAAACCCGCCTACTCTCAGCTCCCCGGTCTGGAGGCTGACACCAAAGGGCATCCCTCCAAGCAGCACTGTTTTCGGCAGCGCAACGCTTCCCTTTGCACTCACGCTGCAGCTCAGCAGAAATATGAGCGCAAGAAGGATAGCTGCTCCTCTTTTTATATTCGTTTTATATTTCATGCATATGTCCAAGCCTTTCTTTTTCTATGCTATTTCCCGTACAGCATTAATTTGCTCATTTTTTGCCCCGTATATGAATTGAAAAATTATAAACCGCTTCATTTCTTTTCCATTGACAATTATTTTAGACAATCGCAAAATTAAATCTCACGTATCGTTCATTCTGCATTTGCCTAAATCCCTGAGCCTTTGTACCGCAAGCGATTTGGGCGTTTGGCATCTTTTATTATCCCTCTGCATATACTGTATAAATCAAACAGTTTTCGGAGGTTTTATATGGCTTGCAATACAAATGCCCTCTCGGGCAAGATAGTGATCAATGTTTGCGATGCAAGAAAGCTCGGTCACATATCAAATTATGAGCTGGATCTTTGCGATGGGAGGATAACGGCTGTATTTGTTCCCGGTGAATGCGGATTTTTAGGCTTTTCCAGAGGCTCGGATATACGAATTCCTTGGGACAAGATAAGAAAAATAGGCGAGGACGCCATTCTGGTGGAAATACCGCCACGGCCGGTTGAGTGCTCCGCAGCTCCTCCAAAAAAGAAAAAGCTATTTTGATCCTATACACAGCTATTGCATAAAACGGCACACCAAATGCAGGTCTGCCGTTTTTTCATTTTTTGCAATCATCCGTTAATAACCTTAGCTATTCTCCTTTTGTGCTCATCCGATTGACAAAAAGGGCAATATATAGTATAATGAATTTATCTATATTGATATGTTGAGAGGACCGGTGAATATTATGATAAAAGTACTTTCCGTTTTCGGCACAAGACCCGAAACAATCAAGATGGCACCCCTTGTTAAGGAGCTGGATTCTCGCCCCGAGATCGAAAGCATCGTTTGCGTTACAGGCCAGCACCGTCAGATGCTGGACCAGGTGCTCTCTGCCTTTGATATCAAGCCCGATTACGACCTGGATATAATGAAAGACGGTCAGACTCTTACAGATATTACCGTTCGTGTTCTTGAGGGCATGAACCGTGTTATTGCAGAGGTTTCTCCCGATATCGTTCTTGTTCACGGCGATACCTCCACAGCCTTTGCATCCGCAATGTCCGCCTTCTATAACAGGGTTCCCATCGGCCACGTTGAGGCAGGCCTCAGAACCTACAACAAATATTCTCCCTATCCTGAGGAGATCAATCGTCAGTTCATCGGCACGGTTGCCGATATGAATTTCTCCCCCACCGAGAAGGCAAAGCAAAACCTTATTGCCGAGGGCAAGGATGCCGAAACCATATACGTTACCGGTAACACCGCCATAGATACGATGAAGCTTACCGTTCGCGAGGATTATACCGATGAGACCGTTGAATGGGCAAAGGATTCCCGCCTTATCGTTCTCACCGCTCACCGCCGCGAAAACATCGGAGATACCATGAAAGGTATGTTCCGCTCCATCAAGCGTATCTGCGAAAAGTATACAGACGTTAAGGTGGTCTATCCCGTTCATCTTAACCCTGCAGTGGTTTCTGCTGCAAACGAGGTGCTTGGAGATATGGACCGTGTTCGCCTTATCAAGCCTCTTGAGGTATTTGAGTTCCACAATCTGCTTGCAAAATCTCATATCATCCTCACAGACAGCGGCGGGATTCAGGAGGAGGCTCCCTCTCTGCACAAGCCTGTTATCGTTCTCCGCGATACCACAGAGCGCCCTGAGGGTGTTGAAGCGGGAACTCTCAAGCTTGCCGGAACAGATGAAAACGTTATCTATGAAATGATAGACGAGCTGCTCTCAAGCGATGAGCAGTATGAGAAGATGGCAAGCGCAAAAAACCCATACGGTGATGGCTTCGCCTCCAGACGTATAGCCGATGCCATTATCGCAAAATTTTCAAACTAAAAAAGGAGCCGCTTTATGACAGGCGTCGTTCAGCTTTATAAAAAAACAAAGATCGGCCTTGAAAAATATGCACCGGCTGCTCTTTTTGCCCTCCTTATAATCCAGCCCCTCCTTGACATTATTTCATACTGGGCAAACGAATGGAGCTTTACCGTTCTTACTACCCTTGTGAGATTCGCAATGTTCGGCCTTGTTATGGTATACTGCTATATCATCTCCGACCGTAAAAAGGTCTATATTATAGCAAGCGCCGTTATGCTGGCATACTGGATACTCCATATGATAGCCTGCTTCAGGGCAGAGGGCGGATACGTTTCCATCTTCGGAGATATAACCAACTTCTTCAGAACGGTTCACCTTCCCTATTTCACCTTTGCGTTTATAACCGTTTTCAGAAAAAGCGATAAGGTGCCGGAGTATGTTCAAAAGGCATTCTGTATCAATATGGTCATTATGATGCACGCTCTCGTCATCTCTTATATGACAGGTACCCAGATATATACCTACAGCGATAAGGGTCTTATGAGCTGGGCAAGCGTTCACAACTCACAGAGCGCTATCCTTGCATTTATCGTTCCCTTGATGCTCCTCTATGCATACAACAAGAAAAACAAGATCATGTACTATATCGTGGCCATGGGCTGCCTTATCAATCTGTTTTTCGTTGGAACAAAGGTAGACTATTTTTCCATCTTCATCATCGCTTTGGGTATGATGATCCTCCTTATTATTGCAGGCGAGAAAAACCTTTTCTACTATGCGGTGCTCTTTCTTGCAGCATTACTCTGCGCCCTTTGCTATAACCAGTCCATCGCCTTTGACGTGAAGATAACTCACCAGACAGCCATGGATATCAAGCAGGAATACGTTGAAGATATCGTTGAGCCTGACCCGGGAGAAGCACCTCTTCCCGAGCATCTCAGCTGGGAAATGTTCTATTCTCTCACCCCCAAGGAGCAGTACGGTGTTCGTGAGATCTATGAGATCTACCTCGGCGGAATGGTTCAAAAATACGGTTTTGAAAGAGTTTTTGAAAAATATAATTTCAGCCTCAACGTTAAGGAGCTGACCGCAGCAAGACCTATGAAGGTGAACTTTGCTGAAATGGCCTTTGAGGATGCAAACACTATGACAAAGCTCTTCGGCTATGAGTATAAAACTCTGATCTATGACTACACGAGAGTCAACAGCGAGGGTAGAACGGTAACGACCCAGCAAATATATGACCTGGAAAATGACTTCCCGTCCGTTTTCTATTTCAGCGGCTACGTAGGCTTTGCCATTTATATAGCGTTCCTGCTCTATTTCGTTCTACTGATACTTGTTGCCGTTATTACCAGATTCAAAAAATGCGTAAACGTGGAGAACGGATTGCTGGCCATCACCTTTGCACTTGCTCTGGGAACCAGCCAATTCTCCGGTAACGTTCTCCGCCGTCCCAATGCATCCATCTATTTCTCTGTGATCCTTGCATATATCTATTATGTAACGGTCATAAAGGAAAACGTCCGGTTCAGGGATATTTTCGGTATTTTCAAAAAGAAGGAAAAAAAGGCTTAAAATGTATAAGTTAAGTATCGTTATCCCCGTATACGGGGTAGAAAAATACCTTCCCACTTGCCTGGATTCGGTATATTCCCAGGCTACTGATGAGTGTCAGATAATCCTCGTTGACGATGAATCTCCCGACAGATGCGGTGAAATGTGCGAGGAATATAAGGCCAGATACCCTGAGCATACTACTGTTATCCACCAAAAAAACCTCGGCCTCGGCGGAGCAAGAAACACAGGAATGGCAGCGGCACAGGGCGAATACCTCTTCTTTATAGACAGCGATGACTATATCACAGAGGGAACGATCGATCACCTTCTCTCCGCAATAGAAAAGCACAGTGCCGATATATTTGTTTTTCCCTTCAGGCTTGTGGACGAGGCAGGCCGCTATCTCGGCAGCTATAAGGACCCCTTCCCCACCCTCACACCTCTGAATGCAAAAGAAAACAAAAGTATTCTCACCGGCATTCCCAGCGCCTGGAACAAGGTATGCAAAAGAGCTCTCTACGAAAGCCTTGAAATGACCTTCCCCTCCCGCGTATGGTATGAGGATATCAGAACAACTCCTAAGCTTATCTCAAAGGCAGAAAGCGTTGTTTACCTTGATTATGAGATGTATAACTATCTCCAGCGTGAGGGCTCCATTATGTCCAACGCAAGGGTGGAGCGAAACATCGAGATAGTTGAAGCCCTGGAGGACCTTTATGCCTGGTTTGAAAAGGAAGGAACACTTGAGAGCTTTAGAAATGAGCTGGAGTTTCTCACCATAGACCACGTTTTCCTTTCCGCCACGGTAAGAGTTATCAGAACGGCGGGATGCTCTCATCCCCTAATAAAGACCTTCCGCAGCTTTACCGAGGAGCATTGCCACTCGTTCAAAGGCGGCAACAATCCGTATCTGAGATCGGGAATGCCAAGGTCCAGAAGGCTTATTTATAACCTTTTGAAAAACAGGCTGAATTTTGCAGTTTCACTTATCTATAAGATAAAAAAATAGAGAAAAGCTTGAAATCCCCTGAAAAATCAGGGGATTTCTTTAATATCACTTTAATTATTTGTTGATTTTGTTTTTTACAGTTAAAGCCACGGGCCGGCTGTCTTTGTTTTAATATATTTGCGGTCTGCGCCTTCTTCGACAGTCTGAGAAAAGCTCCTGGATCAGGAGCTTTTCTCTTTATATTCCGCTGTATTCGGGAACGGCACGGCTCAAGGCCTTTTTTATAAGACCGTTATCTCCGCTCTCTGCAGCCGCCTCAAGCTCGCGGAGAGCCTTTTCTATTTCATCGCCGGAAACAGGCTTTTCCTTTTCTGCAAATATTCTGCCGTTTTTGCAAACGGAGTGCTCACCGCCTATGAGTATTTCTTCAGATAGCTTCTCGCCGGGGCGGATTCCCGTTTCCTCTATGGATATCTGCGTTTTATCATACCCCATAAGCTCAATGAGCCTGAGACACATATCGTACAGGTTGACCTGCTCGCCCATATCAAGAACGTATAGCTCACCCTCTCCCCCGATGGCCGCCGCCTCCATCACAAGGCCTGCCGCCTCTCTCGGAGTCATAAAATAGCGCTTCATCCTTCTGTCTGTCAGACGGATAGGGCCACCTCGCTCTATCTGCTTTATAAAAAGGGGCAAAACGCTTCCGGCACTTCCCAGAACGTTTCCGAATCTGACGGAGGAAAAGGCTGTTTTGCCTCCCCTCATGCTTTCAACTATCATTTCACAAAGGCGCTTGGTTGCACCCATCACGCTGACAGGGCGAACAGCCTTATCTGTGGATATGAGAACAAACCTGCCGCAGCCTGCATCTTTTGTTGCAGCACATACGTTATAAGTGCCTAAAACGTTGTTTTTTACCGCCTCCGGCGCACACTCCTCCATCAAGGGCACATGCTTATGAGCAGCCGCATGAAACACCGTATCTATCTTATATTTGGAAAAAAGCAGCTTCAGCCTTTTCTTATCTCTGACAGAGCCTATCTCTACTCTGATATCAAATGCATCTCCATACAGAGAGCTGAGCTCATCATACAGCTCGTATGCACAGTTCTCATATATATCGAAAATTATCAGCTCCCTCGGGCCGCAGGCCGCAATGCACCGACAAAGCTCGCTGCCAACGCTACCTCCGCCGCCCGTTACAAGCACGGTCTGCCCCTTGAAGCTCTCAAGTGTTTCGGCGCCGAAAAGGCCATCTGCCCTTCTGCCAAGAAGCTCTTCTGCAATTTCGCAAACAGTCAGCCTATTTTGCATATGCCTCCCCCTTTCTCTGATCCCCTCTATTTTATCACCCTCTGCTGAAAAAATCTACAGTATTACCCACTTATTCACCTAAAAAAGCCGTTTTTTTCACCTGTTTTTCACACGGCCGTTTTTCATTTATCAATTATGAACGGTATAATAACATCATAAGGATAAGAAAGGCAGATATGCTGCCCTTTTTGCGTAAAAGAAGCCGCCCTGCGGCGGCTTTATATGGCAGAGCATCTTTTGCGCAACAAGGACCGCATATCAAGGCCCCGAAAGGCTTTTGCCTTTCGGGGCCTATTCTCACGCTTCACTTTTTCACAAAAGCTATTTTGCCCTCTCTCAAAACGGCAGTAACGTGATCGCCTTCACAGATCTCTCCCGAAAGGATAGCAGTGGAAAGGTCATCCTCCACACGCCTGACTATGGCACGCCTCAAGGGCCTTGCCCCGTAAACCGGGTCAAACCCCTCCTCTGCCAGAGAAGCCGCAACCTCCCTTGAAAAGGTAACGCAAATACCCATTGCTTCTATACGCTGCCTGACCCCCTCAAGCATCAGCAGCGCAATGCTCTCGACCTCCTCTCTGCCAAGTCTGTTGAACACAACGGTCTCATCTATTCTGTTGAGAAACTCAGGGCTGAAAACGCCCTTCAGCGCTTCCTTTACCCTGACCTCCATATCATCTCCATCGCCAACGGCAGACGTAAAGCCGGGGTTACGCTTTCCCATCATGCTCTGAGCGCCAACGTTTGACGTCATTACTATCACCGTGTTTTTAAAGTCCACCTGTCTTCCCTGTGCATCGGTAAGGATACCGTCGTCAAGTATCTGAAGCATCAGATTGAATACGTCGGGATGGGCCTTTTCTATCTCATCAAACAGCACTACTGAGTATGGATGGCGGCGTATTCTCTCCGTCAGCTGTCCGCCTTCGCCGTAGCCTACGTACCCGGGAGGAGAGCCTATGAGCCTTGATACGGAATGACGCTCCATATATTCGGACATATCTATTCTTACCATAGCACTCTCATCACCGAACATTACCTCTGCCAGAGCCTTTGTCAGCTCTGTTTTTCCCACTCCCGTGGGGCCCAGAAACAAAAACGAGCCCACAGGCCTTTTAGGGTCCTTCATACCCGTTCTGCCTCGTCGTACGGCCCTTGCAACAGTTTCCACCGCCTTATCCTGCCCCACTATCCTCTCCTTCAATATACTTTCAAGTCTGAGGAGCCTTTTGCTCTCCTCTGTACAAAGCCGCTGAACGGGTATACCTGTCCACGCAGTTACTATCTCCTCCACGTGTGCCGCCTCCACAACGGGAGAGCAGTCTGTTCTCAGCCTGAGTTTCTCCTCCTCAAGCCGCTGAGAAAGCTCTCTTTCGCGGTCACGTATGGCGGCGGCCCTCTCAAAATCCTCGCTGAGAATAGCCTGCTCCTTCTCATCTCCCGCCTGCCGAACCGCCTCCTCAAGAGTTTTCGCCTCACCGGAAGGTGCACATCCTGCAATATGAAGCCTTGATGCCGCCTCGTCTATAAGATCAATTGCCTTGTCAGGCAAAAATCTGTCTCCTATATAGCGTACTGAAAGTCTGACTGCCGCCTCTATTGCCTCATCCGATATTCTTAGCTTGTGATGCTCCTCGTATTTTTCCCTAAGGCCCTTTAGTATGAGCACCGCCTCCTTAGGAAGAGGCTCACCTACGAATACAGATTGAAAGCGCCTTTCAAGAGCGGCATCCTTCTCTATATACTTTCTATATTCATCAACCGTAGTAGCTCCGATGAGCCTCATTTGCCCCCTTGCAAGGGCAGGCTTTATAATATTTGCCGCATCTACCGCTCCCTCTGCTCCCCCGGCGCCGATTATAGTGTGGAGCTCATCAACAAACAGGATGATCCTGCGGTCGGCAGACACCTCATCCATAACGCTTTTCATTCTCTCCTCAAACTCGCCGCGGTATTTGGCTCCCGCCACCATTGACGATATATCCAAAGTGACGATCAGCTTATCCCTCAGCTCCTCGGGAACAGAGGCTGATGCTATCCTCCTTGCAAGCCCCTCGACCACGGCAGTTTTTCCAACGCCGGGCTCTCCGATAAGGCAGGGGTTGTTTTTCGTTCTTCGGGAAAGGATCTGTATCACCCTCTCCGTTTCCTTGTCCCTACCGATAATGGGGTCGGTTTTTCCATCTTTTGCCGCTCGGCAAAGATCGGTACCGTATTTTGAAAGCGTTGGGCAGCCGGGAATTTCTCCGCCTTGCCTTTTGCTCTCTCTCTTCCCAATCTCCGCTCCGGGGTGAGGGGTGCCGAAGGTTCTCGAAAGCTCGTTTCTTATATCCCCAACAGATACGCCGGCCGCCTTTACTGTCTTGATAGCAAAGCACTCGCCTTCGCTTATAAGCGCAGCAAGCAGATGCTCTGTTCCGATAGTTGCGCTGCCAAGCCTTCTTGCAGTAAATGCGCTTTCCTCTATTATCTTCTTTGTCATAGGCGTCATATTAACGGCGCTCACGTCTGAGGCGGTGCCGATCCCCACCGAGGAGCTGATAAGCTCCCTGACGGTGCCGAGCGCGAGACCACGGTCGCTCAATATTCTGTATGCAACGCTTTAGGGCACCGAAAGCAGGCCCATCAATATATGCTCGCTGCCGATATAGGTATGGCCCATCTCTCTGGCCAGAACGAGAGATGCATCAAGAGCGGCCTTCGCTTTTTCTGTAAACTTTGAGTTCAATTTCCGTCTTCCTTTCTTTCAGGAAAGCCATGGGGCTTGTCTGCACTTATATTACCCTACGGACATGGCTGTAATCTGCCGTTTTATGTCAGCTGCCTGCCTTTATTCCACACTTTACTTTTAGAATGCACAAATTGCATATCAGTTAACAGTTTTATATTGAATTGTTATAAAAACAGTAGTATAATTATTATGTATATTTATGGAGGTATTTCGGATGTACAAGATTCTGATTGCAGACGACGAGGAGATGATCCGCCGTCTCATCGCTAAATATGCAGTTTTCGAGGGCCACACCGTGGCTGAAGCGGCAGACGGTATGGAGACCGTCAATATGTGCCGCTCCGGCGAGTACGATATACTCATCTGCGATATTATGATGCCAGAGCTTGACGGTTTCTCTGCCTGCAGGGAGATACGCAAATTCTCCGATATTCCCATTATCATGCTCTCTGCAAGAGGGGAGGAGTATGATAAGCTGAACGGCTTCTCTCTCGGAATAGACGACTACGTTGTCAAGCCCTTTTCACCAAAGGAGCTTATGATGCGTATAGACGCCGTTATGAAAAGATACAACAGCGAAAAAAAGCCTCTCCCCACCGAGGAAAAGGACGTTTTTGCGCTTGGCGGACTTACGGTCGATATGACCGCAAGAATCGTATATATCGACGGCGAGCGCCGTGAGCTCTCCCCAAAGGAATACGACCTTCTTTTCTACCTCATCAAAAACAGAAATATTGCCCTCTCCAGAGAAAGGCTCATTACCGAGGTCTGGGGATATGATTACTACGGTGACGACAGGACCCTTGATACCCACATCAAGCTCCTGAGAAAGAGCCTTGGAGATTATTCCGGCCTTATCGTTACCCTGAGAGGAGTAGGCTACAGATTTGATACGCAAGCATAACTCTTCAAAGCGCCGCAGGCCTGCAGGAATGCGACTGAAAATGTTCGGCTATATGGCGCTTTTTATTGCCATAGTCATCGCCGTTCTCTGGCTTTTTCAGATAATACTGCTTGATGATATATACCGCGGCACCGTGAAGGCGGAGACCAAGGGAGTGGCCGATGCCATTACCGTGGCCTCAAAGCTTGACCGCGAAAGCCTCAGATCGAGGGTATATTCCCTTGCCGCAGACCACTCCACCTGCGTTTCCGTTTACGAAATAAGCGGCTCCAAGGGCAAGGAGATCATCTCTGCTCATTCACAAAACCTTTGCGTTATCCACTCAAGGCTTTTGAACGAAAGCTTTCTTGCAGATATCTATGCCAATGCCAATGGCAAGAGCGCTTATATCGAAACGGTTGAGGGCTCGGCTCTGGGAGAGGGCAGCATCCTTTGCTCAAGAGTTATACCGGACGGATCAGCAGATCTGCTCATTATAGTTAATACACCTCTTGCCTCTGTTGATGCCACCGTTCGCACCCTTCACCTTCAGTTCGGATTTATTACGGTCATTCTCCTCGTGGTTGCCGCAATAATGGCCTTTGTTATTTCTCAAAGGTTCACCCGACCGGTTGCCGCAATGAACAAAGAGGCAAAAAAGCTGGCGGTCGGAAATTATGACGTTAATTTTGAAGGCGGCGATTTTCTCGAAACGGCAGAGCTGGGCAGGACCCTGAACTATGCCGCAGGTGAGCTCTCAAAGCTCGATACGATGCAAAAGGAGCTCATCTCCAATATTTCTCACGATCTTCGCACCCCCCTCACCATGATCTCAGGCTACAGCGAGGTTATGAGAGATATCCCCGGCGAAATGACCGCCGAGAATATGCAGATCATTATAGACGAAACAAAAAGGCTTTCCTCACTTGTTAACGACATGCTTGACCTCTCCCGCCTCACGGGAGGAGCCAGAAGGCTGAATACCACCGTTTTCTCATTGACAGAGTGCGTGAGCTCAACTATTGACCGCTACGCTCATCTGACGGAGAAGGACGGCTACAAAATAACCTTCGATTTCAGGGAAAGCGTTTTCGTTGCCGCCGATGAGATACTGATCCTTCAGGTGGTATACAACCTTATAAGCAATGCCGTTAACTATACGGGAGACGATAAGCTGATACACATTGCCCAGACGGTTGAGAACGGTATGTGCCGCATATCCGTTTCCGATACGGGCGACGGTATTGCCGAGGAAAAGCTGCCCCATATATGGGACAGATATTACCGTACAGGCGACTTCCACAAGAGAGCCGTTATGGGTACAGGCCTCGGCCTCTCAATAGTTAAAGGCGCTCTCATTCTTCATAATGCACCCTTCGGTGTTTCAAGCACCCCCGGCGTTGGCTCCACCTTCTGGTTCGAGCTGCCCGTTATTTCAGACACAAATCAGAGCTCCTCTATATGACCCCCAGGTATTCAAGTATCCCGTTTGCCACCCCTGCGGCAAAGAGCCACGGTTCATCTGCCATCAGCTCAGCATCTGCGGGATTGGTTATAAACCCAAGTTCTATAAGGGTAGCGGGCATACGGGTCCTGCGGAGAACGTAAAGCGTGGGGCGAACAAAAACTCCTCTGTTCTCAAGTCCGGTCACATCCGAAAGCTCTGTCAGTATGCTCTCGGCCAAAGCCTCTGCCTCTCCTCCTCTTCTGAAAACGTATGCCTCGCTTCCGCCGGCCGACGGATTTTCAGATGCATTTGCATGGAGGCTTACAAAATAATCGGCCCCCCACGAATTCGCATCGTTGACTCTTGCGGCCAAAGAAGATGTGTTTGAGGTTCCCAGCTGAGTTTCCGGCGTTGGTCGGGAGAGGCGCACCTCCTGCCCCGCTCCTCTGAGTATTGCCGCTGTCTGAACGCCTATCTCATATACAAGGTCCTGCTCTCGGTAGCCGTTTCCCTCGGCGCCCGCATTGGGGTTTCGGGGATTATGCCCCTGGTCTATATATATTTTTGCCATATATATCCTCCCTTTCTTAGGTTACTCACATTATATGCACGATTTGGAATTTTGATATGAAAGAGATCCAGAAGATACTGAGCCGGGTTCGGCTCGCAGTTGAAAAATACGATATGATACAGGAGGGTGACCGCATTGCGGTGGGCGTTTCCGGAGGTAAGGACTCTCTCGTGCTTCTGCTTGCCCTTGCCGAGCTGAAAAAGTTTCTGCCCCGATCCTTTGAGCTCGTTGCCATAACGGTGGATATGGGCTTTGACAGGTGCGAGACCGCACCGAGCGAGAAATGCACCCATGCTGAGATCGCCGCTCTTTGCGAGAAACTTGGAATTGAATACGTCATCAAGGAGACTGAGCTTGCTCATATCATCTTTGACGTGCGCCGAGAATCCAACCCCTGCTCCCTCTGCTCCAGAATGCGCCGAGGCATTCTTCACGATTGCGCAAAGGAGGCCGGCTGCAACAAGGTCGCTCTCGGCCACCACTATGACGACGCCGTTGAGACGTTTATGCTCAACCTGTTTTTTGAGGGGCGAGTCGGTTGCTTCTCCCCCGTTACACTCCTCTCTAAAAAGGAGCTTATTCTTATCCGTCCCCTGGTGCTGACAGAGGAAAAAATGATAAAGCAGCTTGCAAAAAAAATATCTCTTCCCGTTGAGAAAAGCCCTTGCCCTGAGGATGAGCACACAGAGCGGGAGAATATGAAGCAGTATCTCTATGAGTTTGACAGAAAGCACAGAGGTCTTTATCGCCGTCTTCTCGGTGCACTTGAGCGCGGCAATATAGACGGCTGGCATGAATAAAATACATGAATAAAATAGTAGGAGAAAATATGAAAAGATTCCTTTCAATGGCTCTCGCCATTATCATCTCGGTTTCTCTGTTCGTTTCCGGCGTACCCGTTTTTGCGGCAAGCTCAGAGCTCACCGTTAACGATTTTTACGGCAGAACTGCCCTCTCCAAAATGAGCAGGGGAAGCACCTACGTTGCCGTATATGACCACCTCTACGAGTGTGTTGAGAACGGAGACGCAGAGATAGACGTTTCAGCATACAACATTTCTACCGGTGAGCTGGATATGATCCTTATGGCGTATTTCGGTGACCCCACAGGCCACTTCTGGTTCACCTCAAACGGCTCATATGATAGCAATACCTACACAGGCCAGGCTCTTGCATTCTTTCCGTTATACAATTCTCTCGTTGGCCGGACTGATAATGACAGAGCGGTGTTTGTGAAGAGATTTGAAAAAAGCGTTGACAGCTTTATTGCATCTCTCCCAATCTCCTCCCGTATGAGCGAATACGAAAAGGAGCTTATCGTTCACGATGCACTTGCGATGCTCATTGAGTATGACGATGCGGAGTTTGCTCACAGTGCCTACGGTGCCTTGCTGGAATACATAGCAGTTTGCGAGGGATATACATATGCCTTTGGCTATATTCTTGCAAAGCTTGGTATCCTTTCTCACGCAGTTTACGGCTATTCGAGAAATCAGCTCCATACGTGGAACCTGGTTAAGATAGACGGCAGCTTCTACTACTTAGACCTCACCTGGAACGACCAGACATTGCCCGGAAGTGCAGCCAAAGGCATTGACGTTTTTTACGAATACTTTAACGTTACGACACAGGTCATCAACAGAGATCACAGTATCATCACACCTGCCTACGGCCTGCCCCAGTGCACCGCCACCGAGGCAAATTATTTTTCCAAGAATCCCCAAAACGTGGTCAACTCCAACACCGATGCCAAAACCGTTGCCAAGCTTTGGAACGACCACGCAATCAGGATATATTTTGACGGAACAGCCACAGAGTTCAATATATGGATCTCCGATATTATAAGTGACGTTGCTTACTATTGCGGATACGATTTTTCAAAGCCCATTAGTTTAAATATACGCTCCATGCCGGAAGGCAACGAGGTTCACCTTTTCTTCACGGGAACGCTTCTCCCCTCGGAGGAGCCGGATATTCTCCTCGGAGACCTTGACGGAGACAATAAGGTCACCGCCATAGACTCAAACCTTATCAGAAGAATCCTTTCCGGCACTGCCGAAAAGAATGACAGCGTTCTCATCCGTGCCGATATGGACGGTGACGGCTCCCTCTCAGGAATAGACTCAAACCTTTTGAAACGATTAATTGCAGGTAGCTAATGGAAAACAATCTTTATAAAGACGAAATAGCCGGCTTTCTTATAGAAAATTCTCCTGAGGATATTCAGAATTTTATGCTTGAGCTGCAGACGCTTATGTCCTATTACAAATGTGCAATGCACGAGATAGAGGCAAAGTTCAAGGTGCTCAACGAGCAGTTCTCCCTTCAGCACGAGCGCAACCCCATCGAAAGCATAAAAACAAGGCTCAAATCCTTTAAGAGCATCCGCGAAAAGCTCCAGCGCAAGGGTCTTCCTCTTACTGCTCAGTCTATTTGGGATAACCTGAACGATGTTGCAGGCATCCGTGTAGTGTGCAGCTTTATAGACGATATTCATATGCTGGGATACTGCCTTATCTCACAGGATGACGTTAAGCTTATCGAGATCAAGGATTACATAGAGCATCCCAAGGAGAACGGATACAGAAGCCTCCACATTATCGTTGAGGTGCCTATCTTTCTTTGCGATGACAAGCGCCTTGTACGGGCAGAGGTTCAGCTCAGAACCATCAATATGAACTCCTGGGCAAAGCTGGAGCACCGTATGAGATACAAAAAGAATCTCTCAGAGGACCTGCTTTTAAGAACTCACGACGAGCTTCTTGAATGCGCAGAAATATCAAACCAGCTCGACCTGAAGATGCAGGCCATAAGAAATATAATCGAAAAATAAGTATCCCCCCGTTTTTGAACAAGTCCGCAAAAACGGACAATAGAAAAAAGCCCCCTTTATGGTAGAATAAAGATACTACCGTAAAGGGGGCTTTTGTATGTCAAAAGCCGCAACGCCCAGAGATAATGCTGTTATCGAATCTTTCTTCGGCAGATTCAAAGACGTAATGTCATCACACTTCCGGTACTGGAAGTGTGATGACATTACGAAGGTCGTTTCTGATACTGTTTACTATTTCAATTATATCAGACCTGTTCGTAAATTAAATAGAAAGCCGCCAGTCCGATACAGGATCGAACCGGCAGCCTAATTCGTCTTTTTTGTGTCTACCAACTATTGACTATTTCACTGAGCATAGCCTTTTTGGAGATCACTTAATGCTGTAATAGAGCTTATCAAATGCGTCTGCATAGTGGCGGGCGATAAGACGGCTACCTGCGTCATTGGGATGAACGCCGTCCTCAGACCAGCACTCGGAGGGTGCTTCAACGCAGGCTGCGGCGAAGATACCGTCCAGAGGGATATAAAGGTCTGCAAACTCACGTGCAAGCTTTCTTATAACGTCGATCTTGGGGTTAAGGTCTTCTCTGAACCAATCCTTATCAGCAGTGGGAAGGAGGAAGGGCTCGAGAATGAGGATCTTTGCATTGGTCTTTTCCTTTACCTCGGTAAGAAGATAGCGAACGTTTTTTTCAAAATCCTCATTTGAAAGCCAGGGAACACCTGCGTCTGCACGGTGCCAGATATCGTTGATTCCGATAAGGAGAGAGAAGAAATCAGGCTTAAGGTCTGTGCAGTCACGGTCCCAACGCTGTGTCAGATCATAGGTCTGCTGACCGCTGATTCCGTGGTTATAGAACTCAAACTCGCATTCGGGATGGCGATGCTTGATAGCCTCGATAGCATACTTAACGTAGCCCCAGCCGTAGTCAAAGGGGTTACCGTGGTCACGGCAGCCTGCGGTGATGGAGTCACCCTGAAAAACTATTCTCATAATTACACCTCATTATTTTCACAGCTCAGTGAGCCGTTGTATTTTTGATCGGGGAAGCCGTGCTGACGGAGCACCTCATATACTCCCACCGCAACGGCATTTGAAAGATTCAGGCAGCGCTGTCCGTCTCTCATAGGGATGCGGACGCACCTCTCATAGTTTTCGCGAAGAAAATCCTCAGGCAGCCCCTTTGTTTCTTTCCCGAACAGGAGAAAAACGGGCAGGGGATACTCAGCCTCAGTATGAGCTCTGGGGGCCTTTGAGGAAAAGCAGAAGAAATTACAATCAGGGTTTTTCAGAAAAAAGTCCTGAAAGCTATCGTAATAATAGATCTCAAGGCTGTGCCAATAATCCAGACCTGCACGGTGCAGCTTGGCGTTATCTATTTTGAATCCCATAGGGCCGACAAGATGAAGAGCGGCTCCCGTAACGGCACAGGTCCGTGCAATGTTGCCTGTGTTTTGTGGGATCTCCGGCTCAACGAGCACGATGTTTATGTTGTTCATAGCTGTCCTTAAGTTTGTGCTGCAGCATTGTTTGAAATTTTTATATATCGGGAAATTTGACCTTTTAAAGCTTCAGGGCAACAAATCCAAATTCACACAGATGCGATCAAACTGCATTATCCTAAAAATTATATCATCATAAACGTCATTTGTCTACGATTCGGGCAAAAAAATTAACAAATAACGATTGAAAAATAATATATATATA
>JAFQNM010000235.1 GCA_017395885.1 Clostridia bacterium
CCATACAGATAGAACCGATCTGGAGATAGGACTTGCCTCTCATTGTTGCGCAAGCAACTGCAGCACGGCCGAAGCGGAGTATCTTCTCCTGAACGTCTGCAGGGATCTCGGTATCGTCAAGGTCCTGAACCTCATGACCGTAGATGCCGAATGCGGGAAGACCCTTCTGAGCGTGAGTTGCAAGAACGGATGCAAGGTAAACCGCACCGGGGCGCTCTGTGCCGTTGAAGCCCCATACTGCCTTGATGGTGTTTCTGTCCATATCCATGGTCTCCATGCCATAGCACCAGCAGGGGGTTACTGTGAGAGTGATATCAACGCCCTCTCTCTTGAATTTTTCTGCGCAGGCAGCAGCCTCACCAACTCGGCCGATGGTGGTATCTGCAATAACCACCTTAACGGGCTCGCCGTTGGAATACTTAAGATTGTCGCTCAGAAGCTTTGCAGCACTCTTCGCCATATTCATTGTCTGAACCTCGAGGGACTCGCGAACCTTGAGAGGACCGCGGCGACCGTCGATAGTAGGGCGGATACCGATAACGGGGTATGCTCCCACAAGTCTGTTTTCTGCCATAATGGTATACTTCCTTTCGAATGCATATTTGATTAGCATAATGATACCACAATTTGCACAATAATTCAAGAAGCAGGGTTATATTTTTGGTATAACTAAAAAACTTTTTTTCCTTATCATTTTACCTCTTGAAAACCCTCGGCAAAATGTATAAAATATATAGGATACTTTTATATATTTTAACAGCGTTAAAAGGAAAAACATATTATGAAGTGGTCAGGCAATTACAAGGTAAACGCACACGATACGGATCTCAACAATATTGTCAGCCTTACGGGCATTCTCAGATATATGCAGGACAGCGCAAACTGCCAGATGGAGCACGACGGTCTCTCCTACAACGAGCTCTTCAACCGCGGCTTTGCCTTTGTTCTCAGCCGTATCAAGCTGAGCCTTTATCAGCCCATCTATTCTCACGATGAAATAGAGGTATCCACCTGGGCCTGCGAATCAAGCGGTGTATCCTTCAACCGAAGCTACTGCATCAAAAAGGACGGAGTTATAGTTGCAGAGGCCTACAGCATCTGGGCTCTTGTTGACACAAATGCTCACAAGCTCGTCCGTGTTTGCGATTTTGAGGGCCACTACGGAGAGGACAGTCCTGTTGAGCTGGATATGCAGAAGCGCTTCCGCCTGCCTGCCGACATCACTCTTACCCTGGTGGGCGAGAGAACAGTTGAATATCAGGACGTTGATATGAACCGCCACATGAACAACACAAAATACGGCGATATTCTCTGCGGCTACCTGCCGGAGATAGCCGGAAACCGTGTTATCCAGTTTGAAATAAACTACATTTCCGAGGCCCCTCTCGGTGAGAGCCTGAAGGTATATATGGCTAAGAGTAACGACGGAAACTACTATTTCCGCACCGTTCGCGAGGGCGGAAAAACAAACATTGAGGCCGAGCTGATGATCGAAAATATATAAATAACGCAAAAAAAGGATCGCCTGAGCGATCCTTTCTGCTTGTCGGTAAGAATACCGACAAGCAGCTTCAGGCTGTCGCAAAGGATGCAGATTTTGCTTTTGAGGTTCTCGTCGCCGTACAAAGGTACGGCAGAAACCGCAAAAGCAAAAAGCTTGAGAACCCCTGATTTCTCAGGGGTTCTCTTTAAATAAGCAGTTGGATTATTATCACGCTTTACTATTTGGACAATGCTTGGCTTTGGCTTTTCTTGGTCCTACCTATTTGGCGGTCTGCGCCTTTTTCGACAGTCTGAAAGGATCGCCCGAGCGATCCTTTTTTACAGCTTCAGCCTAAGTCTGCGGCGAAGCTTATTCATATAATACGTTATAAACACGGTAAGTGCATAGTCATACAAAACGAAAAACGCATTGCCAACCAAATAAACAACAAGGTTGAAGGCGACCCACTCCTCCTGCACACCCATTAGAAATCTTGCCGCAAGGAGGCAGGCTGTCAGCATGACGTTAAAGGAGGCTATCTTTGCCATCCACGAAAAAAGGCGGGGCAGCCGTTCAAAATATGATTTGAGTATCGGATAAAGACCTCCGAGCGCTATATACTCCAGGGCTATAAATTTATCCGGCAGAAAAACAATGCAAAGAGTGCCGCAAACAGCAAATACCAGCCACGGCCATATGCCTCGAAGCTCTATGACTGCAAAGGCACAGCACAATGCCCCTACCACCACGGCGCAAAGGTCCATTACTCCCGTAAGAGTGCCGAGATACATAAAAACAAAGGAGAGAGCCGCAAGCATTGCTGCGGCTATCATCCTTTTGGGAGCATTTCTCGATTCCTTATTCATAGTCAGCAGCAGCGGATAAGGTCGCTGCCCATGCATTCGCAGCAGCAGTCAAGGCACCAAAGGGTCTGACAAACGGTGCACATATCTACGTTTCCGGGATTGCCCGTTGTATTATATGGAGAACCGTAGCCATTGCCGTATCCGCCGGAGGCCTGATATATCTGAGCTCTGATCCTCTGATACTCAGCATTCTGTGGGTCCATATAGCAGGCTGTATCAATATGCTTCTGGGCCTCAAAAATATGCCCTCTGGGCGCCAGCACGCAGGCCTTGAGAAAATTCCACTCAGCTCCGCGTTCTGCCGCAGGAGTGGAATCAAGGCGCATCTCCGCCTCGGAGAATCTGCGCTGATTGATGAGAGAGCGTATTTCTATAAACCTGGGGTCGGTGCTTCCCCGGCTATAGCCGGATGAATCAGAGGTGCCCTTGCCGCTTCGCTCTGCCTGTATGCGCTCGTAGGCCTCATTGACCTCCTTCATCTTTTCACCTGCAATCTCCGCAAGGTCGGGGTTCTGCTGGAAATTATCGGGATGATACTTTCTCGCAAGCTCTCTGTATGCTTTTTTGATTTCATCGTCCGTTGCGTTTCGGGAAACGCCAAGTACGGAATAAGGATCCTTCATTATTGCTCTTCACCTTTCTCTTTTCGGTCGGAGCCGAAAAAAATTCTGTCTGCTTCTTTAGGTATTCCCTCTACCAGTATGTTATATATCAGCTCTCTGAGCTCCGTCATGCCCTCAAAATCCATAAGATTTACAGCATTAAGCGCCTTGGAAAGCTCGATCCTTACGGCGCAGGACAGGGATTCGTTTGATATGGGCTCAATATTCAAGGGATTGAAGCTGCCTGTTTTTTTGTCCTTTTCACGGTCATCGGCGGCATCCATAACGTAAATAAGCCTTCCTACCGACATTCCCACTGCCTCTGCAATATGCTTTTCTGCTCCGCCAAGTCCAAAAGAAAAAACGCATGAAAGAGCACGGCCGAAGCAATCTGCACAGCTATCAACAGAGGGGCAGCCCTCCTCCTCAAGCCTTGAAAGCTCTCCCAAAGCATCTCTCACCTCTGCCACAGGCAGGCCGGAGGGGGTTTTTTCTGCTTTTTTCGCCATACTCTCGGCAGGGGAGCGCAAAAGCCTTGCTCTGAATCTTTCAGCACCCCTTGAATCGTTAATATCGTCAAGCACCTTTTCTCTCGTGAGAAGAGCGCTGGCCGCCGCACAGTATGCAAGGGTAGAATTATCCTCCATAACAGGTCTGCGCTTAAGTGGAGATGCGCCGCATCTGGTGACCTTGACCTTTATATCACTCTGCCTATCCAACACCAGCCTGACGGCGGCAAGAAATGCAAAATCATAGGAAAGCGTAAG
>JAFQNM010000236.1 GCA_017395885.1 Clostridia bacterium
CGGAGAAATTCCACTGCCGTCTGTCCTTTTAAACAGAGAGGCAGCCACCCGAGAAGGGTGAAAAATATAAAAAAATCCTGTTCTGATACCAAAGAAAATGCCGGCTCCCAGAAGAAGCAGGGGCATAATATAGCCGGAAAGGTAAGTGTTGATAAACTCCATATCCACCCCGAAAGATAAGTATATAAAAAAATATACTTGTGCCTTTGGGAATATGACAAAAAAAGGCCCCTTAGTAGGTTTATCTTAGGGATAAGACAAACCTACTAAGGGGTTTTTGTTTTTAAATAGTAGTCATAAGCAGGTAGGCCGTGTAGCCAACGTAGCCTGCAACACAAATGCTGCCGAATATTCTGCCCATACCCTTTTTCAGGGCGCACACAACGTAAACGGTAGCTGTGATGCAGAAAAGAATGATGGTGTTGATAATAGCGGAAGAGTCTGTGGGGATGGGATTGGTGGTAGAGGAGAGGCCGAGAATAAAGAGAAGGTTAAAGATGTTTGAGCCGATAACGTTTCCGAGTGCGAGGCCGCTTTCTCCCTTTCTTGATGCAACGATGCTTGTAACCAGCTCGGGAAGGCTTGTACCGATGGCGATAATGGTAAGGCCGATAAAGGTTTCGCTCCAGCCGAGAGCGGTTGCAATAAAGGTAGCGCTGTCAACAACGAGCTGACCGCCTAAGATAACTGCGGCAAGGCCTCCGATTATAAAGAGTATGCTTTTGAGAGGTGAAAGAGCCTTGATCTCCTCGCTGTCTGTTTCTCTGTTTTTCATTGCGCTGATAACAACGAAGGCAACGTAAGAGATAATGCCCGCAAGAAGGATGATGCCGTCAAGCCTGCTGAGGCCGCTTCCGAGGAAGACGAGGAGTATAAGAAGTACGCTCAGAGCAACGTTAATGGGAAAATCTCTTTTGAGCATAGTTTTCTCAATGGTATAGGGCTTGATAACAGCGCAAAATCCGGCAACCACAAGGAGGTTGAAAACGTTTGATCCGATAATGTTGCTGATGGCGATCTCATTGGAGCCCTGAATGCCTGCCGTAATGCTGACGGCGGCCTCGGGGGCGCTTGTTCCCATTGCAACAACGGTGAGGCCGATAACAAAGCCGGGAATGCCTATAAGCTTCGCAACGCTTGAGGAGCCGTCCACAAAAAAGTCGGCACCCTTGATGAGCAGAACAAATCCCACCAGAAGTAGAAGAATATTGAGAGCGATTTCCATAATTTGCGTTTCCGAGGTCTCTCGGAATTCGGGAAAAGACCCGAAGCCTCCTTTTTATTGATTTTATTTCAATGCAATAAAAAAGGCTTTTACTGCATCAAAAAAATGCAGTAAAAGTCTCGCAACAAAAGTCTCGTTTCAAAACCGAAATTTTGGGTACAGCCCGGAATTTCTTCGTGATGACGACCTGTACCACAGCTAAGAAGCTGCAACTACTCCCTTTTACTGTTACAATTTTAAACTAATTTTTACCAAAAGTCAATAGCGATATACAAAAAAACGAAAAAAAGGAATAAACGGGCAAAAATTCGGGGAGAATAAGATCAAAGATCAAGGGAGGAAGAAATATGTTCAAGCACGAAAATAAGTTGTTTCATCCGGTTGCCGTGGAGCGGCCAAACCCTCAGTATGCAGCTCTGCTTCAGGAGCAGCTTGGAGGAGGAAACGGAGAGCTGAAGGCGGCAATGCAGTATATGGCTCAGTCCTTCAGAATAAAGGATCAGAGCATAAAGGACCTGTTTTTGGATATAGCGGCTGAGGAGCTTTCTCATATGGAGATGGTGGCTCAGACCATCAATCTTTTGAACGGGCATGATGTGGCTGCAGAGGCTGTTTCTGCAGGGGAGGTGCAGACCCACGTTCTTCTGGGCCTTTCTCCCGGTCTCATCAATGCATCCGGATATTCGTGGACGGGAGATTACGTTACCGTAACGGGAGACCTTTGTGCAGACCTGCTCTCAAACATAGCCTCCGAGCAGAGAGCAAAGGTGGTTTATGAGTATCTGTACAGGCAGATAGAGGATAAAAAGGTGAGAGAAACTATAGATTTTCTCCTAAACCGAGAGGAGGCCCACAACGCTATGTTCAGAGATGCATTTAATAAGGTGCAGAATACGGGGTCCAATCAGGATTTTGGAACGACTAAGGCGGCAAAAATGTATTTCAGCCTTTCAGAGCCGTCTCCCGATCCTGCCGCAGCGACCAAGGCTATCAACTTTGATGCACCTTCATTTAAATAAGTCTGAGCTTTCTGATTGCCGATAACTTTATCTACGATCGGAAAGCGCCCTCCTGATGCACGGGGTATGCATCAGGAGGGCGCTTTGGTTATCAGAATTTTCCTGCAGGGGAGAGGGCGCCGAGATCCTCAAAGGAGAGGATATCGGAGAGGATATAGTTTGAAATAAACATACCTGAAAGAGTCAGGCGGAGCCTGTCTCCCCGGAGGACCATATATCCGTATTTTATATATTTTTCACATTTTTTTCCGTAGAGAGCGGCAAAATCAACTCCGTATCTCCGTGCTATCTCAGACATGGAGATGCCCTCGTTAAGGCGAAGCCCAAGCATTATATATTCACCAAGCTGGGCTCTGCCGCTTATCTGCTCAAGGCCAACGGTCAGGTTGACTTTTGAAGAGGGCTCCGTAACGCCCTTTATATAGGCCTCTATGCTTCTCACAAAGGAGAAGCGGTTGGTGTTGAAATACGAGTATGCGCCGGGGCCAAAGCCAAGATACTCCTCGCAATTCCAATATTTAAGATTGTGGCGGCTCTGCTTGCCGGGGCGGGCAAAATTGGAGATCTCATATTGCATATAGCCTCGCTTTTCCAGCATTTCCACCGCTTTTCGATACATTTCAAACTCAGTATCCTCATCGGGGAAGGTGAGCTTATCTGCGATCCTCGCCAGGGGAGTGCCCTCCTCAAGCTTCAGGTCGTAGAGGGAGATGTGGTCGGGGTGGAGCCTTGTCAGATAGTCGATGGAGGAGAGGAGGCTCTCTATTGTCTGGCCGGGGATGCCGAACATAAGGTCTGCGCTGATGTTCTGTATTTTTGCGGCTCTTGCATCCCTGAAGCACTCCTCAAAATCTGCTCTTGAATGGGTTCTGGTGAGAGACTTGAGCTCTGTGGGGTTGGCAGACTGAAGACCAATGCTGATACGGTTGACACCGGCACGGCGAAGGCGGCGGAAGGTCTTGATATCTGCAGTTTTTGGATTTACCTCAACGGTAAACTCCGTGTTTTTTGAGAGCTTGAAGTTGCGCTTGACCGCCTTGATAATGCGAATAAGCTGATCTGTGGGCATAGCGGTGGGAGTACCTCCGCCGATATAAACAGAGTCGGGCACCCTGTCTCCTGCGGCCTCACGGTATGCCTCCATATGGGCGATTAGCGTATCTGTATACCGCTCGAAAATGTTCTCGCTTTTGGGAATAAAGGAGTAGAAATCGCAATAGGCACACTTGGTGCGGCAAAAGGGAATATGAATATAAATGCCAAGCTTTTTTTGTATCTCGCCGTACATTGCTTTTCCATCCTTTCTTTGAATTACATTATATGATACCACAATTTTCGGATATGTGCAATAGGTAAAAATCAACCTTTGCTCCCCTCTGCTGAGGTAGAGAGGAGTATTGCGGGATCAATGGTCAATATTCACAAATGGAAGAAGCAAAATAAGACAAAATTCACAAAGAGAGAAAAAATTGAGTGAGGGCGAAAAAAATAGGAAAAAAATGTTGTAAAGAGGCCGAAATTATGTTATATTTATTGTGGTTAAAAAGGCAAACCAATTCTCTATTTTGAAAGGATAATTAAAATGACTTACAACAAGAAATCAGTTGAAGACATTGCTGTTGCCGGCAAGAAGGTTCTTGTAAGATGCGACTTCAATGTACCTATGAAGGATGGCGTTATCACAAACGATAACAGAATCGTTGGAGCACTCCCCACAATCAAGTATCTTATCGCAAACGGCGCAAAGGTTATCCTTTGCTCTCATATGGGCAGACCTAAGGGCGAGTTCAAGATGGAGTTTTCTCTTGCTCCCGTTGCAGCTAAGCTCTCCGAGTACCTCGGTATCGAAGTAGCAATGGCTAAGGACGTTATCGGAGAGGATGCAAAGGCTAAGGCAGCAGCTCTCAAGGATGGCGAGGTTCTTCTTATCGAGAACGTACGCTTCCACAAGGAAGAAACAAAGAACGATCCCGAGTTTGCTAAGGAGCTTGCTTCCATGGCAGAGATCTTCGTAAACGATGCTTTCGGAGCAGCTCACAGAGCTCACGCTTCCACAGCAGGCGTTGCAGATTATCTCCCTGCAGTTTGTGGCTACCTCATCAACAAAGAGATCTCCATTATGGGTCAGGCTCTTGAGAACCCTGCAAGACCCTTCGTTGCAATTCTCGGCGGCGCTAAGGTTTCCGATAAGATCGGCGTTATCAACAACCTCATCGAGAAGGTTGATACACTTATCATCGGCGGCGGTATGGCATATACATTCTTCAAGTCCTTC
>JAFQNM010000237.1 GCA_017395885.1 Clostridia bacterium
AACGCTCCTTCTTCCCATCGCTATGAAGAAGCATAGAGATATTGAGCCTTCAATGCTGCAGGACCTGAAAAACGGCAAGCCCTGCGAGATAGAGGCGATTAACGGAATGGTATGCCGCTTTGGCAGAAAATATAACGTGCCAACTCCCATTAACGACCGTATAGTAAGTATCATCAGAAGGATACAGGCCGGAGAGCTTGAGGCCCAGAGCTCAAATATCAGGTTCTTTGACGATACTCTTGATTAAAAATTCAAAAAAGCACGCTTTGCGTGCTTTTTTTGCAGTTTTTTGAATTTAATATTAAATGGTTATTGCATTTTTGGGTAAATTCTGATATTATAGCATTATATTTATTTATGTTCCATGCATTCTTAGGAGGACTATTATTATGGCTGGAAATACTGTGCAGATCCTTATATCAATGGTCATTTATATGGCCGCCGTTATTTTGATCGGCGTTCTTTATGCAAAGCGTGCAAACAAAAGCTCAGAGGAATACTTCCTCGGTGGCCGTTCTCTCGGTCCTTGGGTCACTGCAATGAGTGCAGAGGCCTCAGATATGAGCGGCTGGCTTCTTATGGGCCTGCCCGGCGTTGCATACTGGTGCGGTCTTGCAGATGCAGCCTGGACAGCTATCGGCCTTGCGATCGGTACTTATCTCAACTGGCTGATAGTTTCCAAAAGGCTTCGCAGATACAGCATCCGTGCAAATAATTCAATCACGCTCCCAGAGTTTTTCTCCAACCGCTTCAGAGAGAAAAAGAAAACTATAATGATGCTTTCAGCAGCATTCATTCTTATATTCTTCACCGTATATGCCGCAAGCTGCTTCGTTACCTGCGGCAAGCTTTTCTCAACGCTGTTCGGGCTGGACTATAAGCTTATGATGATTCTCGGCGCAGCCTTTGTTCTGATTTATACTATCCTCGGCGGATTTCTTGCAGAGAGCGCCTCAGACTTTATGCAGGCTATAGTAATGATCGTTGCACTTGCCGTTATAGTAGTTATCAGCACCGTCAAGGCAGGCGGAGTTGGAGCAGTTATTGCAAATGCAAACGATATTCCCGGATTTCTTGAATTCTTCGGTCTTGCCAATCCCACCGTTGACGGGGATGGAATTCAGCTGGTAGAGGCAGGCAAGCCCCTGTTCGGTGATGCTGCTCCCTATGGAATACTCACCATTTGTTCAATGCTTGCCTGGGGTCTCGGATATTTCGGTATGCCTCAGGTGCTTCTGAGATTTATGGCTATCAGAAAAGAGGATGAGCTTAAGAGAAGCCGCCGTATTGCTATGGTCTGGGTGCTTATCTCTCTTGCTGTTGCCGTTTTTATCGGAATTGTGGGACGTCAGCTTTTCCCTGCAGAGCATCTGACAAAGTCCGCCGCAGAAAATATATTCATAACTCTTTCAACAAGCTTCCTTCCCCCCATACTGGCAGGCTTTGTTATGGCGGGAATCCTTGCCGCAACCATCAGCTCCTCAGACTCTTATCTTCTCATTGCGGCCAGCGCTTTTGCAAAGAATATATTTAACGGTATTTTCAAGAAGGATGCAAGCGATAAGCAGGTAATGACAGTTTCCAGAATAACTCTTCTTGTTCTCACACTTGTGGGTGTTGTTATTGCCCTTGACGAAAAGAGCGTAATCTTCAGCATCGTATCCTTTGCATGGGCAGGCTTTGGCGCAACCTTTGGCCCCATTATGCTTTTCTCCCTGTTCTGGAAGAGAACGAACAAGCCCGGTGCTATAGCCGGAATGGTAGGCGGTGCGGCAATGGTCTTTATCTGGAAGCTGCTCATTTCAAGGCTTGGCGGAGTTTTTGCCATTTATGAGCTTCTTCCCGCATTTATTTTCTCTTCTGTTCTTATAGTTGCGGTTTCTCTCCTCACAGAGAAGCCCTCAGAGCAGATCGAGGAGGATTTTGAGGCCGTCAGAAAAGGAATTTCAGAATAATCCTTGTAGTTTCAGAGGTGCCGTGATATAATAATCACAGCTTTGAAAAAGGAGTTGTATTTATGATAAACAGTAAAAACAGAAAGCTGGAAAGGCTGAACAGCGGCCTTTCAGATACGCTCAGTGAAAACGTATATAATCTGGTAATCGGAGGCTGTCTTATTTACGGATTTATTGTAAACGCCATCATGATAACGCTTTTCGGTGATTTCTTCCTTTATATGAATCCCGTTATATTCATTATCAGCTATGTGGTTCTGGCCTTTACGGGAATCCTGGTTTCATCAATTTCCAAGAATCCGATAGTCAGCTTTATTGGATATAATATGGTAGTCGTTCCTATCGGAGCATTGCTTGCTATATGTCTCCCCGGCTATCCTGCCAAGGAGATACTGCTTGCCGTTATCATTACCGGAGCCGTTGTCGGTGTAATGACAGTTATGGCAACAACACGCCCTAAAATATTCGAAAATCTTGGGCTCACACTCGGTATTGCTCTGATCCTCGGTATTTTAGGTGAAACGATAGCACTGCTTTTCGGCTATGCGGGAAATGCTTTCAACTGGCTTTTCGTTATCATTTTCTCTCTTTATATCGGTTATGACTGGCATAAGGCACAGGTTTATCCCAAAACATTGGATAACGCTGTAGACTCGGCTATCGATCTGTATCTTGATATAATCAACCTGTTTATCCGCCTTCTTAGTATCATTAACAGAAGCCGGGACTGATCTGAAGGAATAAAAAAAGTCGTTTCGGGCATACTTTCAGTATACATTATTGAAAGAGGTGCCAGATATGATAGAATCCGATACAATAAAGCTGCTGCGCGAGTGCGATGCAGGGGTCAAAATGGGTGTCAGCTCAATAGATGACGTGCTGAGATTCATAAGAAGTGATAAGCTGAAAAGCTACCTGACTGAATGCAAACACGAGCACGAAAAGCTTAAAATTGAGATCAATGAGCTTCTTGAAAAGTATAGCGATGAGGGTAAAGATCCAAACCCCATAGCAAAGGGAATGTCCAAAATGAAGACCAACGTTAAAATGGGTCTTGATGATTCAGATGAAACTATTGCAGATCTGATGACAGACGGATGTAATATGGGGGTCAAATCACTCAACCGCTATCTCAATGAATATGAGGCCGCCGATGAGGTTTCAAAGGATATATGTAAGCGCCTTATAAACCTTGAGGAGCGCCTTGCAATCGATATAAGACAGTATCTGTAAAAACTGATGGGAAAACCCATCAGTTTTTTCTTAATTCAGCTTGACCGAGAAAAGCTTCAAAAGGAGTTTTAAAGGGCATAAGAAAGCCTCAATGCAATTTAAGCATTGAGGCTTATCGTCTCTATTATATTGTAGCTGCGATAACAGCTTTTATAGTGTGCATTCTGTTTTCAGCTTCCTTGAATACGATGCTCTGTGAGCTTTCGAAAACCTCGTCGGTAACCTCCATTGAATCACGGCCGAATCTTTCGCCCATTTCTTTGCCAACGCCTGTTTTAAGGTCGTGGTAAGCGGGGAGGCAGTGCATGAATACTGCCTTTTCACCGGCAGCCTCCATAAGTGTCTTATTTACCTGATAGGGTGAAAGCTCGCAAATGCGCTCCTCCCACACCTCAACAGGCTCACCCATGGATACCCATACGTCTGTGTAGATAACATCGGCATTCTTAACTGCCTTCAAGGGATCGGTTTCAAAGGTAATTGTAGAACCGTTTTCAGCGGCAACCTTTTTGCAGTATTCAACAAGCTTGGTATCGGGAAAATACTTTTCGGGGGCAGATGCCGTAAAGTTGAGGCCCATCTTTGCACAGCCTACCATAAGGGAGTTGCCCATGTTGTAGCGTGCATCACCCATATAAACGAAGTTGATTCCCTTGAGGCGTCCAAAGTGTTCCTTGATCGTAAGGAAGTCAGCGAGGATCTGAGTGGGGTGGAATTCGTTTGTGAGGCCGTTCCATACGGGAACAGAGGAGTACTGAGCCAGCTCCTCGACGATCTCCTGACCGAATCCACGGTACTCTATACCGTCATAAATACCGGAAAGAACACGTGCAGTATCCGCAATGCTCTCTTTCCTGCCGATCTGGGAGGCGGCAGGATCCAGGTAGGTCGTCATAATACCGAGGTCGTGTGCCGCAACCTCGAAGGAGCATCGAGTGCGTGTGCTGGTCTTTTCGAAAATGAGAGCAATGTTCTTGCCCTGATAGTCGTTGTGGGGGATACCCGCCTTCTTTTTGGCCTTGTATTCGGCCGCCAGCTCGATAAGGTAGCCTATCTCCTCGGGGGTATAATCTATAAGCTTAAGAAAGTCTCTTCCTTTAAGATTCATGGTTATCTCCTTATTTACAGGCCGCCTT
>JAFQNM010000238.1 GCA_017395885.1 Clostridia bacterium
AATACGACCTGTGTTGCAAAATCAAGAGATTTATTGAGCAAAGGACTGTTTATTCATCATCACCACTGATTGAATTATACCACAAATTATTATATAATTCAACGCTTTGCGGAGCAAAGCTACCTTTTCTCTTCTCTTTTCTCTCTTATCTTTTATCCGGAAACGACAATTTTAGAGAAGAGAGAAGAACGAATAGAGAAAAGTGAAAAGAACAAAAAGAAACGACAATCTTCTGTCGAAAATTGTCGTTTGTTTTTGGTGCGAGAGACGGGACTTGAACCCGTACGGTGTGAACCACACGCCCCTCAAACGTGCGCGTCTGCCAGTTCCGCCACTCTCGCATAGTCTCTCGCTGAGACCTTTGTTATTTTACTAAACCTTTTTCCATTTGTCAATACCTTTTTAAAATTAATTTCCCCTTTTTTAAAGTTTTTTCAATTAATTTTGCTATCATAATATTTTATTTTTTCTATTTACATATTTTTAATTTATTTGTATAATAGTAGTAACAACTAATATGAGGTGGTTTTATGAATCATGCTTCATTGGGCATATCTCTCATTGCCCTTGTACCTGCAGTGGCTCTCTGTGCCTACGTCTATTTTAAGGACCGTATGGAAAAAGAGCCAATTTGGCTTCTCGCAGTTCTTCTTTTATCAGGTGCCGCAGTATATTTCCCTGCTCTCCTTCTTGAGCAGACCTTCGGCGGTTGGATAGACTCTGCCTTTGCTGAAAAAATGATATTCAGCTTTGACGGAGTTCTCACCTTCACAAGCGAAGGCTCCAGGATTTCTCACTCTGCTATTTTTGCTGTGATAATAGCCTTGGTTGAGGAAACTCTGAAATGGGCACTTCTCTTCTTTATTACTGCCAAGAGCAAGCACTTTAACTATCTCTTTGACGGTATCGTTTATTCAACGTTTATTTCTATGGGCTTTGCCGCTGTTGAGAATATCCGGTATGCAGTCATTGATGGATGGGATACACTCTTCCTCCGTGCAGTTACCTCCGTACCCGGACACCTCTTCTTCGGTATATTCATGGGTTGCTGCTTCACAATTTGGCATACCTACAATGAGGCAAAGAATATTGAGAAGGATATGATAGGATCAAGCCCTCTCATTAAGCCCAAGTTCCGATTTGCTCCCCTTTGGCTCGTTCTGAGCTACGTTATGCCTGCAGCAGTTCATGCAATATATATTTTTGCCGGCTCCTATGATTCCAGACCTGTAACCATCTTCTACTGCATATTCGTTCTGGCTCTTTACGTGCTTTGCTTCCTTAATATCAACAGAATGTCGGGAGACGATACCTCCAGCGAAAGACTTGCATACACGTGGGTCATCAAGAAGCACCTTGATCTTGAAAACAGGATCGAGAACCTTACAAAAAATCTGATCAGCGAGGAGGAGTCTGAAAATGAGTAACAACAGAAGCAACAAGGGCTGCTCCGGATGCTTTACCGTCTTTATGGTAATGATCCTTATCGTTATCGGATGTATGCTCTACGTTAACCTTCTTATGCCTGAGGAAAACTTTGGCCCCGGCAATTACGGAGATGAGGATTCCTTCGTTTTCGATCCCACCGATACGGGCGATGATACTGACCCTGCTGACAGCTCTGACGAAACTGAGCCCTCTGACTCTGAGGATGCAGATGAAACAGCTCCTCCCGATGATGACAGCGACGACACCGAGGACAGCTCTGATGAAACAACAGCTCCCTCCCCCGATCCTGCTCCTCCTGCGGATGAGGACGATG
>JAFQNM010000239.1 GCA_017395885.1 Clostridia bacterium
AAGAAGAAAAAGAAGAAAAAGAAGGGCGAAGAGGAGCCTGAGGATAATGCAGATATCCCTGAGGACTCTATCATCCCTGAGGAGCCTGTAGACGGTGAGACCCCCGCTGAGGACGAAACTCCCGCTGAGGACGAAACTCCTGCAGAGGACGAAACTCCTGCAGAGGATGAGACTCCTGCAGAGGATGAGACTCCGGCTGAGGAAAACGGCGGCTCCGAAAATCAGGATAAGAATGCTCCTTCAGACGTTGAGCATATTCCTGCTCCCACCGAAAATGATGAGCCCGTAGCGGGAATAATTCCCGACCGTAAGCCTTATCATGAGAGATATTATCTCCTGTTCGGTGACGTAAATGAGCCCGGATGCATCGATCAGACAGGAACAAAGGATTATCTTGAAGCCCTCGGCCTTGCGTTCAATCCTCTCAGCCAGGCAAGAGAAGGAAAGAACATTTCCAAGATCATTGAGCTGACGTTCAAGCCCGGTAAGAAGAACACAAGATATTGTGACTTCTGCGGAACCGAAATATTCGGTGTAGAATATGAGACCCTTGCAGACGGCAGAGACAGATGTCTCCAGTGCAGTAAAACTGCCATCAAGTCCGGTGAGGAGTTCAAGCGTATATTCGAGGATGTCAGAAGAAATATGGAGTCCTTCTTCGGAATCAGACTCAACGTAGGCGTAAAGGTGGAAATGGTCAATGCCAAAACACTGCATAAACGCCTTGGAGAAAGCTTTGTTCCTACCGCAGATAGCGACGGAAGAGTTCTTGGAGTAGCGATCAAGGATAGAAACGGCTTCAGCCTCCTTGTAGAGAACGGCTCACCCAGAATGGCATCAATCTCCACCATAGCTCATGAGCTTACCCATATATGGCAGTATGTCAACTGGGATGGCAAGCGTATCCGTAAGAAATACGGAAAGGATCTGGAGCTTGAGGTTTATGAGGGTATGGCCAAATGGGTAGAGGTGCAGTATGCATACCTCATAAATGATCCCGCTCTTGCAAAGAGAACGGAGATACTCACCTCCTTCAGAGATGATGAGTATGGCAGAGGCTTCCTCCGTTACAGAGCAAACTATCCGTTCTCACCCGGAACTATTCTGACAAGGGCAACTCCCTTTATGAACCTTGATGAGCCTCTTGCAATGGACTATTGCGGTGCCATCAGCATAATTCCTCCCTCCGATTCCGGTATAGGACTTCCCGAGGATGACGATGGTGTTCCCACCGACGATAACGGAGGAGCAACACCTCCCACCGGAGTAATTCCTACTGCAGACGATGCGGTAAGAGGCCCCACAGACAGAGAGTTCGGCAATGCGCCCAAATTCTCATATGAGCGTCTCTCAGATGAGGAGAAGATCGTATATGATCAGTATGTTGATGCAATAGAGAACTTCAAGCCTGAGCTTTGTCCCCTGAATGCAGAGGTAACTCTCGATCAGGCAAAGAAGATCATGGACTACGTTCTTGCAGATCATCCCGAAATATTCTGGTTCTACTATAACGAAACCTACTCCTATAATCCCGAAACGATGATAGTAGGTAAGCTTAGCTTCGAATACAGAATGACAAGGGAAGAGGCTTCAAAGAGACAGGATGAGATTGAAGAGTCTATAAGACCCTTCCTTGATTCGCTTTCAGATACAATGAGTGATTATGAGGTGGTCAAGAAGGTATACGAAAATATCATCAATCTTGTAGATTATGATACGATCGGTCTTGAGAGACAGAAGAAGATCCCCAGAAATGAGAGAAGCACCCAGCCTGATGATCTCAGATCCATCTACGGCGTGTTCGTTCAGAAGAAGGCAGTATGTGCAGGCTATGCCAAGGCAATACAGTTCCTTCTCAATGTTCTCGGAATAGAGTGCGTATACGTAACCAGTGATACCCATGCGTGGAACGTTGTAAAGGTAGAGGGCGACTACTACCACATCGACGTAACCTGGGGAGACGGTACCGATACCAAGAATAAGGACGGAATTGATGCAGTAGATTACGGCTGCTTCTGTATAACAACAGAAGAGGTACTCAGACTTGATGCACATAAGCCCGAGGCTGTATGGCAGCTGCCCCTGTGCACAGCAGTGAAGTGCAATTACCACCGCCGTCACGGTCTGTATTTCGATACCTTCGATTATGACAGGATTCGTGATATCGTGTGTGAATGCATATCCCGCGGTCAGGAGTATATCACCTTCAAGTTTGGAACCGATGCACTTTATAATCAGGCCAAAGCAAGCCTGATAGATGACAGAAAGTTTATGGAAGCATTGAGTTATGCCAACCTTAAGACAGACAGACAGGTAGATCTCCGCTATACGTATATACCTTCTGCACCTAAGAGGATCATCAGCTTCTATCTGAAGAACTGTATTAAATGATAAAAACCTCCCCGTGCAGGTCACGGGGAGGTAAATCATAAGCTAACCCGGAGAGCGCAAGACTCTCTGAGAAAGGTAAAAATATGAAAAAGATAATTCCTATCGTTGTTGTGGTGGTAATCGTAATAGCAGCGATCATAATCGTTCCCAAGTTCATGCATACCTGTGATGATTGTGGCAAGTTCTTTGTGGGAAGCGGCTATGAGCCCAGCGTTCTTGCTGATTTTGCAACAGATCTGACAGGTGATGAAGCAATGGAGATCATCTGCAAGGAGTGTGCAAAGGAGCATCACTTCCTTACCTCTGAGGAAGACCTTGATAAGTTCAAGATCGATCCCTTCAATTAAAGAAAATAAAGAAAAAGCCTTCCGAAGGGAAGGCTTTTTCTTTAAGAAATAATGGAGTTGTAAAGCTCGGGATTCTCAGATGCAAAGGTGTGTAACTGGGGATACTTTTTAATTACCATTTTTGTAGAGTAAACGTTATCTGAAACATCCTCTGCAGAGACCTTTTTAATAGTTGAGAAGCAGTATATGTACATAGCAACGATGAAGGCGATAAGAAGAAGTATCTCAGCGATGGTGCCGTTAAAGCAGCAGTAGTCGTAAAGACCGTGCATAACAGTGGGAACGATGAGGCTGAGCAGGGAGCTGTACTTTGTTGAGAATTTAGAGTTTCCTGCGGGAATTGCACCGCACTGCATAAACTTCGCCTCAAGTTCCTGAGCCTTGATCGTCATGTGAGTAATGCTGTAGTAGTATCCCATCATAACACCAAAGAACATATGACCGGGAACGGACATAACAGCTCTCATAACAGCATTGCCAAAGCCGTTAGAGATAACGTACAAAACATTTTCAAGAGCGGCAAAGCCGAGGGAAACAAAGATAGCATAAATAAGGCCGTCAAAAAGGGAATTGAAATTCTTGTTTTTGCGAGTTAAGAGATGGAGAGCGCCCCATTTGAAGAACTCTTCAATAATTGCAACGCCGATAAAGGCAGTGAGAAGATGGTATAGTCTGACAGAAATGAAGCCGAGATGAGAGGTATCATCCTCAAAAACACCGAACAACCTGTCAATAACACCGCCAACTGCAAATTCAGCAAAGACAACGGGGATAATAATAATGATTCCGGCAAAAAGAAGCTTAAGCAAGAGTCCTACAGGCTCTTTTTCAACACTGTCCTTTTTGTAAACGTAAATGCAAAGAATAATGGCAGGCAAAAGTGCTGCTGCAATAAGTAAAAACGTGTTCATGATAACCTCTCATATTAAGGATAGTCATAGCCACCGTCGTTTGCATTGCAACGGTGCATTCTGTTGAAGCCCTTTTTAAGACCTTTGAATAAACCGTACTTTTCAAGAGAAAGGATCATATATTCAGAGCAAGAGGGCTCAAAACGACATCTGTTGCGAATTGCCGCGGGAGCATATCTCTGGTAGATCTTAACACAGCAAATTGCGGCATCCTTGAGATTTGCGGCATAATAGAGAGCCAGCAAAACGGAGGCAGAGATAACAGCAACGTAGGTCCTACCGTCAAAAAGTGTGTAAACGTAGCAGAGAAGAGCCAAAACTGCAGGTGGCAAAAGAACTGAAATAAAGACCCTCAACCAGTTGATCTTGGGTCTTACAAGCTTTCTTTTATAGAACGTGCTTCTGGGGTCATCTGTTTCGAACAAAGACTTGGCAATAGAGTCAATATCCTTGAGCTGATCCTCATTAAATTCAAATTCCTTCAAAACAGAACCTCCTGAAATAGAATAACTCACACATAAGCCGAATTAAAAATTAAAAATTAGATGTCTCTCTCGAAAATGAGCATGTAGTAGGTTGTAGAAACGGGGGGCTGGAAAAGAGCCATAAGAGCGCAGCCGGGAGTTTCAGTAACGGTGATGGTCTCCATGGAGTGGTAAGCCCAACCGCCTGCTGCCTCTCTGTTGATGATATCGCCAAAAAGATTAAATGCTGCCTGAGTGTCGCCCTTCTTAACACTGATGTTCTGAGGGCCTGCAACTGCCTTGTACTGTTTCATTAGTATACTTCCTTTCAGTTGTGCTTATGTGTGAGTTAACCACTTATACATAATAATATAACACAATTCTCATATTTTGTAAACAGATTTTTGACAAAAATATATAATAAAGTAGAAAAAATGTGATAAAAATAAAAGCCCCAAAGGGGCAGAGCAAAATGGCGTAAAATGAAATAACCCTTGACTGAAGACCTTCTTTACGATCTGTAGCTCAGCCAAGGGTTATTTCTGTTCACTCTTGAAGTCTAACATCATTTAAACCTCTCTTTCTGAATTTGCAGGTGAATTTCTGAAAAGCCAAGAACAAAAATTTTGTTTTTTCCCGTGCTCGGGATACAAAGATGATCGACTTATCAGAAGAGAAGAACTGCTCAATGTTTGATCAATACTGTCATCCGTTCGATACCTTGAGGTATATGCTATCTATGTAAACTGCATTTGAATTGAACACCGAGTGTTCGCGACTTCCTACAAGAATCTCATCCACACGTAACGCTGCCTGGCAAATAACTAAACTAAATTTAACAGTATCGTTGTCCGGATCAGCTCTGATCTTTTATTTGAGCTTTTTAATTCTTCATTGGTATCACCCTTTCCTTGTCTATATGTTATCATAAGAAAAGGAAGAAATCAATACACGGATTGTACAAAATTAACTAAAATAATTTATTCAGAACGCAGAAACTGAGCATTATGACCATTAAGTTTTAAAACACGTATTGACAAAGCGATAATAGATTTGATATACTGAATATGTTGGGGCGTAAATGCCCCTTTTTGTTTTCAATATAGAAAAACGGTATTTTGCCTTTAACGATGAAAGAGTAAGAATCAATATCAACCGTAAGGATAGGCTCAATTCTCCTGATAGGATGTTTACCTAAGGGAAATGCTTTGATATACTGGATACATAAAACAGATGCATCGGTTTAATAAACAGAAAGGTAATATTAAAATGTTAAGCTTCGGACAAAGATTAAAGATGATAAGAAAAGAAGCGGGAATAACTCAGGCAGAGCTCTCCGAAAAGCTGATGGTATCAGTTCAGGCAGTATCCAAATGGGAGTGCGATAATACAATGCCGGATATTTCTCAGATCGTCCCCCTTGCGGCAATCCTCGGAGTAACGTGCGACTGCCTCCTCGGTGTCGGCGGCGACGAAAAGGCGGATAGGGATATGCTTTATGCTCAAATATCCGAAATTTGGGCAAATAAGAATGTATATAGCTATGAGAATAATGCTTATTATGAGAGCTATGTTCTTTATAAAGAGCATTTGAAGAAATATCCTCTTGATTATGCAGTAAAACTTAATTGCGCACGCAGTATTGATGGATTTATATATTCTGCAAATCGTTATTGCTACAAGGCATCACAGGAAGAGGAGGATTCTCTTTATGATGAGGAAGTGAATCTGTTAACAGCGATAATCAACTACGACAGAGATACAACAAGACTCATTGAAGCAAAGGAACAGCTTATTATTGCGTATCTGTACAGAAACGAGTTTTCTAAGGCTGAATCTGTTGCAGTTGATCTTCCTGACAGAGGATGTATAAAAGATAAAATGCTTATGGAGATTTACCATAAGAAGAATGATAATGACAAGTGTCTTGAAATCTCCGAAAGGGTTTGCTTTGAAGCAGTAGACTCGTATTTGGCATCATTGTGGGTGAGAGCAAGACGAATATCCATATACGGAAACGCAAGAAAGCAGGAAGCGATTAGTGCTTGGCGTGATCTTCTGGCAGCAATAAAGCTGAACCACGGAATATTTAATAATTCCAAATATATGTGGTGGACTATCAAAGGATATACATGGCTTTCAAATGATTATATTGCAATTTCGGATTTTGAAAATACTTTTATAGTGATAGAAGAGCTGACAGATATTCTTGTTGAGGATTACAAGAAAACCAAAGAAGCAGGAGATATTGCAAGAGTAGAGAAATTGAAAAATAATTTCTGGTTCTATATGCATTGGTGCTATAACAAATGTTTCCCCACCTCTGATAACATCATCGCCAAGGACCCCCGATTCAAAAAATGTGAGGAGCGCCTTGCAGCACTTAATTAAAACCTCCCTCATACACGCAAAAAAACGGCTGAGCCATCAGCCGTTTTTGTTTTTTAAAAGTCAATTTTAAAAAGTCTCTTTGTGTTTTCGATCATTGCGGCGGCAAGAGCTTCAACGTCCTCGCCTCTTGTTTCAGCCATTATTTTTATGGTGTGTATCATATTTCTTGAAAGATTGATCTCGCCTCTGTGGGGAACAGGGGGGAGGTAAGGACAGTCGGTTTCAATAAGAAGGCGCTCTGTGGGAACTGCACGGCATGCTTCACGGACTTTTTCTGCAGTTTTGTAGGTAACGGGGCCGCCAAAGGCAATGTACCAGCCCAATTTTGCGTATTCCCGTGCCATCTCAGCGCTTCCGCTGTAGCCGTGCATAACTCCGATAACGTCGGGATGACGCTTAACTGCGTCAAAAATAGGGCCGTGTGCCTCTCTGTCGTGGATGATAACCGGCAGATTCAGTTCCTCCGCCATAGACAGCTGCGTGTCGAAAATCTGCT
>JAFQNM010000240.1 GCA_017395885.1 Clostridia bacterium
CAAGAACTTTACTATTGAATTTTCGGGGATGCCGTGATAGAATAAAGCTGTATAATGAAACGAGGTATTTGTTATGAAAATCATGATCGCATCCGACATACACGGCTCTGCGTACTATTGCAGGCAGCTGCTTGAGGCCTTTGATCGTGAGGGAGCCCACAAGCTCATCCTTCTTGGTGACGTTCTTTATCACGGCCCCCGAAACGACCTTCCCGCAGAGTATGCCCCCAAAGAGGTGATCGCAATGCTCAATCCTCTCAAGAGCAGACTTCTCTGCGTTCGCGGAAACTGCGACACGGAGGTTGACCAGATGGTGCTGGACTTCCCCGTTCTTGCGGATTATGCTATCCTCTGGTTTGGAGACAAGGCTATCTACGCAACCCACGGACACAATTACAACGAATCGAATCTTCCCCCTCTCGCCGAGGGAGACATACTCCTAAACGGTCACACTCACGTGCCTAAGTGCACCGACCACGGCAGCTATATCTATATGAACCCCGGCTCGGTCTCCATCCCCAAGGAGAGCTCTCCACACAGCTATATGACCTATGAGGACGGCACGTTTTTGTGGAAAGATCTTTTGGGAGAGGTTTATATGGAATACACAATATAAACCGAGTATCAAATATCAAAGCGATCCGCCTTCGGGCGGATTTTTTGTATAACGAAAAGAACAAGACAGCCAAAGCTGTCTTGTTCTTTTTGCGATATATTTGTTTCACTCGTGCCTTATCGGTCACATCACATAGCGTCGTATCTCTTTGCGATCTCACGAAGGAAGGTTTCCGTATCTACTGCCTGCTTGTTTTCAAGGGTGCACATCATGGAAAGGTTTCGGTCCATAATACCGTCCTCCATGGTCTTTATGCAAGCAGCCTCCATCTTATCTGCGTACTCGCAAAGCTCAGTGATACCGTCAAGCTCGCCGCGCTTGCGGAATGCGCCTGTCCATGCAAATATCGTCGCAATGGGGTTTGTAGAGGTCTTTTCGCCCTTCAGGTGCTTATAGTAGTGACGGGTAACCGTGCCGTGAGCCGCCTCGTACTCGTACTTTCCGTCGGGAGAAACAAGAACGCTTGTCATAAGACCGAGAGAGCCGTATGCGGTTGCAAGCATATCGGACATAACGTCGCCGTCATAGTTTTTGCAGGCCCAGATATAGCCGCCCTCACTTCTGATAACTCTTGCTACGGCATCGTCGATGAGGGTATAGAAATACTCGATTCCTGCCGCCTCAAACTTTTCCTTATACTCTGCCTCATAAATCTCAGCAAAAATATCCTTGAAGCGGTGGTCGTACGTCTTTGAGATAGTATCCTTCGTTGCAAACCAGAGGTCCTGCTTTGTATCAAGCGCATAATTGAAGCAGGTACGTGCAAAGCTTGCAATAGATGCATCTGTATTATGAACGCCCTGGATGATACCGTCGCCCTTGAAGCTGTGTATCGTCTGTCTCGTTTCCGTGCCGTCGGGGGCAGTTACAACAAGCTCAGCCTTTGAACCCTCAGCTACCCTCATCTCTGTATTCTTATAAATATCGCCGTAAGCATGACGGGCGATGGTGATAGGCTTTGTCCACGTGGGGATATAGGTGGAAATGCCCTTTACAAGAATGGGAGAACGGAATACTGTTCCGTCAAGGATAGCACGGATAGTTCCGTTGGGGCTCTTCCACATTTCCTTCAGGTTATACTCTGTCATTCTCTGTGCGTTGGGAGTGATGGTTGCGCACTTCACTGCAACGCCGAGGCGCTTTGTTGCCTCTGCAGAGTCAACTGTAACCTGGTCGTTCGTTTCGTTACGGTGTACAAGACCGAGATCGTAATACTCGCTCTTAAGATCGATATAGGGGTTGATAAGGATATCCTTTATCATCTGCCAGATAATTCTGGTCATCTCGTCGCCGTCCATCTCGACGAGGGGTGTTTTCATCTGAATCTTTGACATTGTTTTATTCCTTTAGTCTAAATTATATCTTCCCTCAATAGCTCTTCTGAGGGTTATTTCATCGGCGTATTCGAGATCTCCTCCAACGGGCATTCCGTTTGCGATTCGGGAGACCTTGACACCGAGAGGAGATATGAGCTTTGAAAGATACATTGCCGTTGTCTCGCCCTCAGACGTTGGGTCTGTTGCGATGATGACCTCTTTGACAGTTCCGTCAAGACGGGAGATAAGCTCCTTTACCGTCAGCTTATCGGGGCCGATGCCCTTCATTGGAGAGATCACTCCATGGAGCACGTGATACAGCCCACGGTATTCTCTTACCTTCTCTACAGCCATTGCCGCTCTGTAATCCTCAACCACGCATATGGTGGTCCGGTCGCGGCTCTCATCAGTGCAAATGGGGCATACCTCGCCTGTGGATATGCCCTTGCAGACTTTGCAAAAGCACACCTCGGTCTTTGCTGCAATCAACGCCTGGGCAAAATCTCTCACTTCATCCTCCTTCATATCAAGAACGGAGAAGGCGTGGCGCATTGCCGTTTTCTTGCCGATGCCGCCAA
>JAFQNM010000241.1 GCA_017395885.1 Clostridia bacterium
CATATGAGGTAGCCTCAGCCTATCCCTTTTCAGGCGGCGAAAAGGCAGACCTTCTTCACCTCAGTGCAATGTTTCTCTGCTATCAGCGCCCCGATACGGTAGCTGTGGCAGGCGAAAACGGAGAGGGCATCACCGTCAGCGCAGCTCTGCTTGAAAGGACTATGCAGCTTCTTTTCGGAGATGACGTGCACCTTTCAGACTATAATGAGTTTCTCAACCCCCAGTGGGGAGACGCCATAAATGCTGAAACGGGCGACTATACCTTTTCCTCATTTGAGGGCTTTGGCCTTTCTGCGGCGGCATATCTTTCCATGGAGAGCCCCGTAGACGTGACAGACGAGGCAGAGCTTATTGAGGCAAGGGTGACCGTTGTGGGATATGACGGCACGGAAAAGGCCCTGACCTACACCTTCAGAAAAACGGTTTATGAAAAGTATCTTTACTACACCCTTGAAACGGTGACGGAAGGCTGACGGTGAGAAATTGAAGGCTACTGTCGGCGAAAATAATAAAAGGATACTGAGCCTGCTTTCCGAGTATCTGAATTTTATGCCTGATGCCATTACCCCCGAGCTGATAAGGGAGACCTGCAGAGAGTGCTCTGTCAGCGAGGAGGAGGCCTTTCGCATACTGTTTTGCGGAATTTGCGACATTTATGGGGATAAGGAGCTTCGACGGGGCTGGATATCCAAAATGTTTTACCGCCTGTCTATGGAGGTGTACGAGAGAGACCCCTACAGGCAGACGGTTGATTTTCCCTGTGTCAAGGATGGGGAATGGGAGTTGTATTACGGCAGCTACAAGCCTTATGAGGCCTTTGTTTATGACGATATCAGAACGGACGGAGAGGGAAGGCTGCTTCCCTCCATCGGCTTTTTTGACAGGGAATATACCTTTCCTGCAGTAAGGCAAGGCGGCAGAGAGTGGATGCTCATAACTCCCAACGAGATCGAGACAATGAGAGAACCTATTGAGAGAGCCTTCGGCAACGTGGCCACCTACGGTCTCGGCCTTGGCTATTTTGCCTTTATGGCGGCGAGAAAGGAAAGCGTGGAGAGTGTCACCGTTGTGGAGAGAGACCCCTCCGTTATCAGGCTTTTTGAAAAGCACATTTTGCCCTCTCTGCCATGCAGGGATAAGATACGGCTCGTTTTGGCAGATGCATTTGAGTATGCCGAATCAAATAACCGTCACGACTACGTGTTTGCCGATATCTGGCACGACCCCTCAGACGGATGCCGTGCATACCTTCGCTTAAAGTCTCTTGAACGGGAGGGCACCGTTTATTCCTACTGGATAGAAAAGACACTCAGGCTGTATTTGTAAGCGGTGATAATCGGTCGCAGCGGCGGTATACTATATAGACTATAGTATGAAAAAAGGAGAGCTTATGGGAATCCTCAGCTTTAAGGAAAGACAGTTTTATATGGATGGGGTACCCTATCAGATAAGGTCGGGAGCAATGCACTATTTCCGTATACCGAGGGAGTATTGGTATGACCGGCTTTTGAAGCTGAAGGAGTGCGGACTTAATACGGTAGAGACCTATATGCCCTGGAATCTTCACGAGCCCCGTGAGGGCGAGCTTGATTTTTCGGGAATGCTTGATTTTGAGGCGTATATTGAAACGGCGAGAGCCCTTTCTCTAAATGTTATCCTTCGTCCCGGCCCCTATATTTGTGCCGAGTGGGATATGGGAGGCCTGCCCTCCTGGCTCCTCAGCTATGAAGGGATATCTTTAAGATGCAACGACAGCCTGTTTTTGTCAAAGGTCAGGTCTTATTTTTCACGCCTGCTTCCTATGATACGGCCCCATCTTTCAACAAACGGCGGCAATATCATAATGCTTCAGGTGGAGAACGAGTACGGAAGCTACGGAAACGATAAGGATTATCTTTGTGCCGTTCTTGATATTTACAAGGAGCAGGGAATGGATTGCCTGCTTTTCACCTCCGATGGGCCTACCTATACGATGATGTCCGGCGGAAGCATAGAGGGCATTCCGGCAACGGGCAACTTTGGCTCAAGGCCGGGGGAAAATTTTGAGTTTATGAGAAGGCTTCGTCCCGATGAGCCTTCCATGTGCTGTGAATACTGGTGCGGCTGGTTTGACCATTGGGGAGAGGAGCATCACGTTCGCCCCTTCGAGGAGGTCAGCTCAGATATCCGTGAGTTTATGGAGCTTGGCGCATCATTTAATATTTATATGTTCCACGGCGGAACAAACTTTGGGTTTACGAGCGGCGCCAATTATGACGGAAAGTATCAGCCCACGGTAACGAGCTACGATTATAATGCACCTCTCAACGAAAACGGCGACAGAACGCCTCTTTACTACGCCATAAGAGAAACTCTTGGTGAGTTTGGGGTCTGCCTTCCCGAACTAACAGGAGAGGAAAAGCCAAAAAGGTCGTACGGAAAAGTAAAGCTTTCAGAAAGGGCATATCTTTTTGATAATCTTGAGGCGCTGACCTTGCCTGTTTTCTCGCCCGAGCCCCGATTTATGGAGGATCTCGGACAGAGCAGCGGCTATATTCTTTATAGCAGCACCTTCAACGGTCCCTCAGACGGATGGGAGCTGCATTTTGACAGCGTTCACGACAGGGCGATCACCTTTGTGAACGGAGAAAAGCGCTGTGTTTGCGAGCGCTGGCGGCCTGAGAGCCTTAGAGATACCCATACGGGAGTATATCTTGAGAGCGGCATCAGCGCAAGCGTGCAGATCCTTTGTGAGAATATGGGCAGAGTAAATTACGGGCATAAGATCAAGGATAAAAAGGGGATCGGCGGAGTGAGAGAGGGAAACCGATATCACTTCGGCTGGGATATTTATCCCCTCCCCATGACCGATCTTTCAGGCCTTTGCTTTACCGAAGCGGAGGATGCCCCGGCAGAAAGCCCTGTTTTTCTAAGAGGAAGCTTTGTTATCGAGGATGAGCCCTGCGATACCTTTGCACATCTCCACGGCTTCACAAAGGGCATCGTTTTTGTAAACGGCATCAATATAGGCCGATATTTCAACACCGCAGGCCCGCAGAAAAGCCTGTACGTTCCCGCCCCCTTCCTCAGAAGGGGAGAGAACGAGATAACCGTATTCGAATCCGATAAAACGGAGAGCATAGAGATCGAGCTTTCTCATATCCATTGCCTTGGCTGATAGGTGCCTTGGAAAAATGAAGACCGTTGACAAAAAACGTAGAATATGGTAGCATATGATGTAACTTTAAGGAGGTGAGCCGATGATAGCTCTGCCCATTATACTTGTTGTCGTTACCCTCATAGGAGCAAAGTTTTCCCGCTTTCACGAGGACTATATGGGCCTTTCGCAAACAACGGCCGTGAAGGGCTTTTTCGCCGTTGTTATCGTAATGAGCCATATGCTGGGCTACGTTGCTCTCACCTACCCTCTTGATTCGGTATACAGAACGGTGATAAACCACGTGGGCCAGCTGATGGTCACTCTGTTCTTCTTCTATTCAGGCTACGGAGTTACCCTGTCATATAAGAAAAAGAGCTCGTATTACGATACCTTTCTCAAGAATCGTGTGCTGAAGCTGCTCCTTCATTTTGACCTTGCCGTGGCGCTGTTTCTTGTGATGAACGTGTTTCTTTCCATCAGCTTTCCGAAGATACAGTATATCACCTGCTGGGTAGGCTGGGGAAGCATCGGCAACTCAAACTGGTTCATATTTGATACTCTTGTTTTTTATCTCATAGCATTCGGAGCAATGACGGTCTGCCGTTATACGGGATCGGGGCTTGGGATATTTGCCTCTGTTGTAACGGTTGCCTGTATGTTTTTCTGGGGCATTCTTGCCATAATTTACGGCAAAGAGGCCACCTGGTGGTACGATACCGTGTTCTGCTTCCCTGTGGGAATATGGTATGGAGTTTTCAAGGAGCGGATAGATGCGTTTGCCAAAAAGCCGTATTTCTATTGGCCGAGCCTTCTTTTGATCGTGGGGGCCTTTTCGTATCTGTACGGAAAGCGTTTCTTCGTAGAATATTTTTCCGTGCTTGCCCCTGTTTTCTGCCTGCTTGTAACGTGGGTAACGATGAAGGTAAAGCTTGATAATAAGGTGCTGGCCTGGCTTGGAAAGCACTCCTTCTCCATCTACATAATCCAGCGCATACCTATGATAATCATAAAGCACCTTGGGGGAGCAAAAAACAGCATAGTGTTCACCCTGCTGGCGGTGCCCTCCACCCTGCTTCTTGCGTGGCTGTTCTCGTGGCTTCTTTCTCTGGCAGATAAGCTGCTATTCAAAAAGCCGGGCGAGAAAAAGGATAAGAAAAGCAAAAAGCTCAAGGGGTCAGATGCCTGACATACCAATAGTAAAAGAAAAAAGCCACCCAAAAGGGAGTTGCGGTAAGGGATTACCGCAAGCTCCCAATGATATATTCCCTACGGAAATGTGAAATATTGCTGACGCAAGCTGCCTCAGGCTGTCGAGAAGGATGCAGATTTCGTCCTTTAAAGTCCGTCGGAGGGGTTCCCCGAAAGTGAGCTTGCGAGCTTTTGGGGGTTCCTGTAAGCGTACAAAGGTACGACAGGACTTGAAAGGGCGAAAAGCTAGAAATCCCCTGAAAATCAGGGGATTTCTTTAATGTGACTTTAATTATTAGTTGCTTTTGCCGTTTACAGTTAAAGTTTCGATCCGGCTGTCTTCGTTTTGATATATTTGCGGTCTGCGCCTTTTTCGACAGCCTGAAAGCCCCTGATTTATCAGGGGCTTTCAGGCTTTTATAGGCCTATAAAAGCTTTGATTATTTCGATTTTTTTCATAAGAGCATCATTTGAAGCGTTGATCTCCTCCTCCGTGGGAACGGAGATTATGAGAGCTCCGTTCTCTGAGGTTTCAATAGTTGCTCCGTAGGGAATGCCATTGCCGGCAAAATTGCCGATAACGCCTGAGTCAACAGTAAAAGAATCTGAGCCTGATACTTGAATACTGATAGAGCCGGACGCAATTCCGGAGTTGGCATAATATCCGTTGAAGGGAGTGCCATCAAGGCTGTGGTCTACCTTTTCGGGATCAATGGAAATGGATTCGTATGCGTTACTGCAGATATCCTCAAATACAGAATACTCAGCTGCTGAAAGGTATGATGAAATACCGTAGGGGTCGCGCCCGCTTGTTTCTGTTATATGCTTCAGAATATCTGCAGAGCCTTCACGAGTGACAATGTTGAGTACTAATGTCTTTAATAGGGCATATCCTTCATAATCTGCATATGCCTCGGGGTTTTCATATTCTTCAACGTAGCTGTCGGTTTCTTCATCGTAGTAGCTGTAGCATTCGCCGCATTCCTCTTTTGTTACTATTCTGTCAGGCCATATCTCAGGATTTTTTCCGTAGTGTACAAGCAGAGGCATAAAGCCGATATTAACAGGCTCAGCATACGATGCACCGTTGTTGACCATTTCATAAAGCGCATCAAATGAAGACCTCAGATTCGATCCGCAGGGGTTGACCGTTTTAGCTATAATATCAGCAAGGCAGGTATCGCTGAGGACCTTCATGGCAGCAGGGGAGGCAATGACCGTGCATTCCGTAGAGCCCGGCTTCTCGTTGCTGCAATAGCTGTAGACAGAGGTAACGTTATGTATGTGATCTGAGAATCTGCTTTCTCTGATGGAGATATCCGCATACTCCGAAAGCCCGAGTCGGAAATAAGCTGTAACGGTTTCGTTGCTTTTGAAAAGATCCTTCTGATAGAAATATGAGTTAAACCTAAACTCCCAGCTTTCTGCAACAAGGTCGGAGGTAATAAACTCATTTATGGAATCCGGACCGAAGAGAGGATTTCTCACGAAGGAATCAATTTCGTTGCTTGACGAGCCTGAGTTGAGAATAAGCATAAAAGCTTCACCCTCGGCGCCGTATTCATTCTCGCTCACCGTTCCGTCTCCGAAATAGTCGTCCATAAGCTCTGTTGCACGAGATAAGGCATATTCGTAGTTATCTCTATCTCTATCGGTACTATGAATAATATCCTGTGCAGCATTGAAATAGTAGATCTTCTTGAGAGCAATGGCCTGAGGCGTGGAGTTGAGAAGGGAGCCCAGCTCTGTGTAGAAATCATCAGAAAGAAGGGAGTAGTCGTTGATTTCATAGAACTCTGCAAATCCGTTGTCAAGAGCATATATAACGAAGTCGAGAAGGGCACCGGCATTATCCTCAAATTCCTCACGTGAAAGATCTAGAAGGTCTAAATAATTGCGTACTACGGCAATGTCAGGATCATTCTCATCCTCCACAAGCGCTATCTGCTTTTCAAGCTCCGCTTTAGCAGCGCAGATAAGATCGTAGCACCACCTTTCCTCAACGGCGTTTTCCTTGAGAAAGATGCAAAGGTCGGAGAGTGCGGTAAAGCGTTCTTCGCCATTAAGAGCGGAAAAGCGACCGAGAAGGCTTGAAGCTTCACCAAAAACCTCAACAGCTTCAATGGCATTGAGGTTTCCGCTGTCCTTGCCCATGCCGGAAAGGCCTCGCATGACCCAGTCTCCGGGGCCGAATCTGTAGGCGCTTACGAGAGGATGGCGGTTTATGGCATCAACGATGTCGACACCGTTTGTATTACTCTCGTGGGCGGGCGCCTGTGGATCTCCGTTTTCCACGGCAGTTGTGGAAATCACGGTAGCAGTAGGCATAATAACTGCAAGAGAGCCGTAAATGGGCAAGAGAAGCATAAAGGTAACGAGAAGCGTGTCGATAGCACGAACGGCCATGCCGGAAAGCTTCAGCTTTTTGTCCTCGGGGTCCTTCATATCAAGCTTATCCCACTTAATACGGTTGCCCACAAGCTTGAGCACGATAAGAGCAATGAGGAGAAGGATAACGAAGAGCACAAATGCAAGTATAACCTTGATAATGCTTTGGAGCATATTTTCCGCAAAGCTTGAGAAAACTCCGAAATCATCAGCAAAGCCGTCTGTGGGAACAAGGCCTGAGATAGGTCCCGAAAGCAATGCCGCAAGAATATTTGCAAGCAGTAGCGAGATGAGAATGGAAATAACGGTGATTCCGAGAGAGAAAAGAGATCTGTACAGACCCTTCTTATAGCCGGAAATAAAATAAATAACACCGGTTATGGTACCAACAAGTAAAAAGGGAATGCATAACAGTATGCTTACTGTAATTGCGTTCATAAAGCAACTCCTTAAATGTGATATGGATAATTATAACATAAGTATTTTTATGTGTGAATACATTTTAGATTAAATGGTCATAAATCCAAGCTTTAAAATAGTAATAAATAGGATGCGGCAATTTGTGCAGCATCCTGTATTTTCAATGCACTTCAGATTCCGGTTTATCGGGAGATATGATGTAGGAGGCCTTTTTGTAAAAAGGCCCCCTACACTTCCTAAAACATAGTCGATTATCTTCGGCTCGATACACTCGCCTTGATACTCTCCTTGTTTTAGTTACGTCGTTGAAAAAACGATACTCAATCGTTTTTTCTTCCTCCTCCCCCGAAAAACTTCAAAAAGGAGATAATAATTCGGCTTATCGGTAAGGGGCGTCCACTCCGTTGAACAAAGGCCCCGTGAGGGGCTTTTGCTGGTTTATATAAAGGGAGTGTGCTCCCTTTATATAAACCTGTTTAAAGTTTTTTGCGGAGCTTTTTTTCAAAAAAGCGACCGTTCTCCCCTCCCCGATAAATCGGAATTATTCTTCAATGTCGCTTATCAGCTTTCCATTGGAATCGTAATAGTAAGTATTGAAGGAGGTTTCCTCGCCGTTTGAGTTATAGATACGTGAATAGGCAACGCAGCTTCTGTCATCGTTATAAACATATTCCACAACCTTTTTCCTTCCGTCCGAATAGTAAAAGGCCTGTGTGCAGTGGGTGCGGAGTCCTTCGGTATTCAGAAAGTCCTCAAGCATCTCTGTGGCTGTGCCATCGGCATCATACGTTGTTGAAACGTAGCTGTAGGAGCCATCCTCATTATAGGTGAACTCAAGTATCTTCTTTGTGCCATCCTCGCTGTAACGGTACTCCTTCGAAAAGGTTCTGAAGTCGTCTGCTGTATAATTTGCTTCCGTAACCGTAGTAAGAGCTCCGTCGGTATCAGCCACCTCTTTTATATAGGTGTAGGAACCGTCCTTGTTATAATCGTAGGTGACCATTTGGGTAAGAGCACCCTCAGCGCTGTAGTAGGAGGTGACAGAGCTTTTTGTTTCACCCGTAGATCGGTAAGTATAGGATGTGTCGGAGTAAGCACCGTTGTCTGCCGTTTTCTTTTCGTGCTTTGAGATATACTGCTCTTTGTTATTGTATTTGTAGATAGCCTCACGAACGATCTCATTGTCGGAGCTGTAGTCAGTATACCTGTAGGTGGATAAGAGACCTGATGAGGAATATTCCCAGAGCTTTTCATAGGCAGAGCCGTCATCATTGTAGCTAATAGAGCTGATCTTGCAAATGATGCCGTTTATATCGTAATATATAACTCTGAGCTTAACAATATCGCCCCTTGCATTGTAATGAGATTCGCGTTTGATATGCTCTCCCGTTGCCGTATCTGCGTTTTCCACCTCGTAATAAGTGTCGTATATTTCTCCGTCTGCGGTATACAGCTTTTGAGAGGAAACGTATCCGTCCTTGAAATAGTGCTCAATAACAGCATAGGTCTCCGTAACGGTAATTTCACCGTCCTCCTCGGACAGCTCCTTAAGGTTAACAAGGCTTCCTCTTTCATCATAGTATGAAACGGTGCGCTTTGCGATAAAACCGTCAACGTATTCAAACTTGATCCTGTGGTATCCGAATTTGCTATCGGCAGTATCACCTATGCAAGCAGGCTTGTCGCCCATGTAGTAGCGATAATCAACAGCTCTGTTTCGGCTGTCAAACTCCTTGACAATAGTTGAATATCCCAGTCCTCTTACAGAAGCGGGCTTTCCGTCTGAGTCCAGATACTCCTTTTTAACAAGGTTGAGGTTTTCATCGTAGTAGCTTATCGCTTGAGCATAGTTGCCGGTTGCATCGTTACAGGCGAGCTCACCCTTGTCGTTATAATATGATATTACGGTGCTCATTCCGAGCTCATTGCACTCATAAACCGCAGAGCAGTAGCCGTAAGCCTCGGAAAATACGGGCTTTTCGTTGTCGTCAACAAGGGTCATACATTTTACACGACCGTATTTATCATACTCGTATTTTTTTGCAGGATTTTTGTTTGGGTCTATGGGTTTTTTCTTTTCGTCAAGATACCTGACCAAGGTGTTGTGCCCGGCTTCATCGTATTCACATTCAATAACGGCATACTCAAATTTGTCGGGGCAGCACAGCTCGCCGTTTGCATCATAAAACTTGGCACAGATATAGTTGTGGTATTCATCGTAGCTGACCCTTGCAAGGATGATACCGTTGTCGTTTGGAATAAGTGAGCCGTTCTCATCGTAGAAGCTGTATTCTACAATATCGTTACTTTCGTTGTAGATAAATTCCTTTGCAAAAACGTTCTCCTGATTGTACCTTCTGTTGCCTTTGGCATCAAGATAGAATTCTTTTACCACTCTGCCAAGAGAGTCCAGCTCAAACTCCTTGCCGTAAATAGACGAATCGGCGGCAGGCTTGTTGGAGCTGTCTGCAAGGTAAACTATTTTTGTAACGTATCCCTTGTCGTTATATTCGTATCTGTATCTTGATATGGAGGTCTTGATGCTCCAATCGGTGTTGCTGTTTTCAAGAGCGGCAGAGGGATCGGCATTGAAGCCCTCTGCAAGATAATAGGGATCATCGGGATAGAGGGGGTGCTTTATATCTGCAGTCTGAACACTGTTGTCCGAGTACTGAAGCATAAAGTAGGGCCTTGAATATTCATCATAATAGGTAACGGTGGAAAGGGAGTTGCCCTTGCCGTAGCTGAATTCATATTTAGAGGGCCTGTCTCCTCGAGCCATACTTGAGCCGTGACCCGTAAGGTAACCCTCGGAGTTAACGTGTGCAAGCTCCGTGATACGGAATTTCTGATACGTTATGACGTAGTGTCCCTCCATCCTGTTGTATTCGGAGGCAGATAGCCGCTCGATTCC
>JAFQNM010000242.1 GCA_017395885.1 Clostridia bacterium
ATAGCCCTGCATTCTTCTGTATCGGATAAGGATATCCTGAAGAGTATTGTCAAGGGCGTGTCACATATGAAGCTGACCTGTGATGTTTGGAGGGGGGATAACGATAGAATAATGGGGCTTTGCTTTGTCAATTACGGGAGTAAAATGACCTGCCTCACACCAGGAGGCATATATCCTGTCCTCAAAGGAGGCAGGATCATAGGTCTTTGTAAGTTCCTTTTTCATATTTTTTCCTTTCGGTATTAGTTTTTGAAAATAAAAAAGCCCTGACAAATGTCAGGACGCAAAAGCGCGGTACCACCCGAATTCGCCAGAAGGCGCACTCACCGAAAACTTGGCACAAGGCCGCATTTTCTTTTCTTTAACGCAGAACTACGGCAAAAGCTACTGAGAAGGCTTCCCCTCTGTTCACCCCTGCGGCTCCGAAACTACCTTCGACTGCTGTACCGTACGGCATTCCACCATCGCCGCTCTCTTTGACAGCCAACACAGCCTACTCTTTTTCTTCCCAGCCTTTAGATATTCATTTTAGCATACAAAAAAATCTTTGTCAAGATTATTTTTCACATCTCCCTTTACGAAGCGCAGATAAAAAATCCCCTGACATCAGGGGATTTCTTATTAATTGCTTTTTTCAACGGCATATCTTCTTACGTATATGCGGCGGGGGAAAGCATCTCCCTCTGCGATGCCCTCCTTAGGGTCATCAAAAACAAGAGTCAGCTCGCCGGGGCCGCTCTCTGTGATATAGTTATATCCGGAGCAGCTCTGTCCCCACTTGCCGTCGCATTCCTCAAGTATGCAGGCCTCAGACCAGGTGATTCCTCCGTCTGAGGAGAAAAGCAAAAAGGTGTGGATATGGCCTGAGGAGATAACGAGAGTGCCGTCCTGCAGCTTCTTTATCCTTGGCCACACTCCCCAATCGTTCACCGTATAGGGTGCCTCCCACGTTTTGCCAAAGTCATATGAATGGGCAACGTAGAGAGGAGAATATATCTCATGGCCTCCCGTTCTCAGCACCGCAACTATATGCCCGGGCTCTACCTCAACGCAGTCTGTTTCGCAATACCCCTCTGCATTTACGTCTGCTATCGGGTGGGTATTACAATCGGCAACGGTGGTAAGAAATTCAAAGGTCTCTCCCTTGTCGTGGGAGACGATGCACCACGTTCTGTAAAGATAAAAATCGTAGGGGCCGTGCTCCTTGAGCCAGGGGCAAAGAATACGGTCAGTCTTCAGCTGGCCGTACATCATCACAAGAATATCTCCGTTGGACATCTCTATAACGCCTGTCTGAGCACAGCCTGTGTGACGGTTGTTGGAGTCTCCATAGCCGACACAAAGATCGGGAATATCAAGAATATCAAAATGGGTCTCCACCTTGCCGTTCATTATATCGTCGAAGCTCTTCGCTCTGTGTACGGCAAGCACGAAGGGAATTTTCTCCTGCTCGTAGTTGATGATGCTGCGAAATCCCACGTTGCTTTCAAAAACAGCAAAATACGAACCGTCTCTGAGCCTTATAAAGGGTACTCTGGTAGAGCGGGGAGCATCCTCAAGGCGGTCAAAGCTAACGCCGCCATCCTTGGAATAAAGTGAATAAGGTTTGTGCTCGGGAGCAATGCCCACAGAAACCACAACACGTCCGTCAGGCGATTCGATACCGCAGGCGGGATAATGACCGGGGCCGAAGCTTTGCTCTGAAAGGAGCTTTAGTGAATAATTCATAAGAGCCTCCAATGATCTTTATAAGCTAATTATATTTATCCTTCTCCGATTGTCAATAGCCGGCAACAAATAACACAGAGCTTATGTACGATTTTTACATATAATAGTACGATTTTCCAATAGCTATTTGACAAAAACTATGATAAAATTATAAATAGGAAAATATATTTAGGAGGTTTTTATGAAAAAAACTCTAAGAGCTATACTTCTTGCACTCTCGGTTGCAGTGCTCCTTACAGCTCTCGCTATGGGTGCTTTCACATCCTCTGCTGCTGCGGGAACCGACCCATCCCAAAGCTACGTTAAGCAGACTGCCCCCAACGAGGACTCTTCTCTCAACCTTTGGTTTGAGCACTCCTTCAAAAAGGTATTCACAAGCGACATTACTTCCTCCGGCCTGAATACCTACTCCATTTATATGGCTAAGAACGAGATCGAGAACGCTCAGTTCGTGCTCTACTCCGCCTCCACAAAGGCAGGCATGGGAGCAACCGTGACAAACTTTACAGACGGCAAGGGCAACGAGATCCCCGCTGAGATCTACTACCAGATGTATGTTACCGTTGAGGGTGTTCTCCACAACAATATCTACGGTCTTACCAACTCCTCTCAGGATTACATCCGCGAGGGCGAGGTTCCCGACCCTGTTTATCCTCTTGCAAAGATCGGCGGCAAGTTCCAGCTTAACGGCGGAAAGAGCCAGGCCTTCTACATCAGAGCAAAGTCAAGCGAGGATACCCCCTCCGGCTGGTACTCTGCTCAGCTCAATATCACAAACTCCTCCGGTCAGATAGTCAAGACTGCTACCGTTTTCTGCTACGTTTGGGATTTCACCATCTCTGAGAAAACAGAGCTTCAGACAGCTTTTATGCTGGGCAACGATACCACCTACGGCGGCTCTTATCAGAAGTTCTACGACTATCTGCTTGAGAACCGTCTCATGGCGTTCGACGTTCCCGGAAAGCTGACAGAGGACAACCCCTACCTCACAAATCCCCGTGTAAGTGCTATCCGTGTTTCAGGTTATATTGAAGCGGGCGGTCATCCCGGCTCACAGTACGATGACCACGCTATACATTACAGTTATTATACAGATATCTACAACCGCCTTTCCAACAGCCCTATCTGGGACGAGGTTAAGGATAAGCTCTATTTCTACGATACTGACGAGCCCCTGCCCCTTGAGCTCACAGGCACAGACGGCAGAGATAACCTTACCGATGCTTACGAATCAAGAGCGGGAATCGACAAATTCTGGGGCGGCGAAAACCCAAAGATCGTCATTCCTCACGGCGAGAACCATCCCTTCCCCTACAACACCTTCACAAATGAGGTAAAGCCCCTTTCATCCTACTCCTACTCTGTTTTGACAGACGCTGAGGATGCTATGCTTGAGGATAATCTCTGTACCGTATGGTGCCCCCGTATATACGGCTTCACACCTATGTCTGAGATCAATACTACCAACTACAAGTGCCTTGAAACAAGCATTATCAGAACAAACTCCGGCCCCTACTCCGGAAACATCTCAAAGTACGCAAACGACTACTACGTTTGGGAGAACATCAAGGGCGAGTTCACAGACAGAGTTAAGTCTGAAATGGCTATGGACAGCGAGGACATAGATCTTTGGGCATACTCTGCAGGCTTCAACAAGGGCTATTCCTACGCTAACCACATTATCGAAAACACAGGTCTCCAGACCAAGATGCTCTTCTGGCAGCTCTATCAGGAGGACTGCACAGGCTACCTCTACTATGCCTCCAACGACTGGAACAAGCAGGATGGCAACACCACCACCGACTACATTGACACCACCGTGACCGGCGGCAACACAATGTGCCAGTGGAGAACAAACAGATGGTACATCGCAGCTCACCAGAAGTATATCTACGGTAACGGCGTTCTCTTCTACGGCGCAAGCCAGGCAAGGATCCGCGGCGTTGCCGATTACGTTGGCTCTATCCGTGTTGAAATGATGAGAGACGGCGTTGAGGAATACCAGATGCTCAAGATGCTCGAGCAGTATAAGGGCGAAAAGGCGGCAAAGGCAGTTGTGGCAAGAGTTTCCACAAACGTTGTTCGCTATCTGTCTCTCCCCGGCTTCTCCACAAGCGCATTCTCCTCCTCTATGGATGAGTACGATATTATGGCCTCGGTTCGTAAGGACCTTGGTAATGCAGTTGAAGCGGCAGTTGTTGCAGGTCAGTGCAACCATACCTGGGACAGCGGCACGGTAACCACCGCAGCTTCCTGCCTCAAGATCGGTCACAGAACCTATACCTGCACAAAGTGCGGCGCTCAGCGCGATGAGGATATCCCTGCATGGCACAGCACCAACGAGACCTTCCGTGTAACCTCCTCTACCGTATCCTGCACAAGCGACGGTACCGTATCAAGCACTTGCCACGCTTGCGGCTTCGTTAAGACCAGACCCGCAACCGCATATCATAACGATGCGGATTATTACAAGTATTCAACAAAGTCTGCAACAGCTCACTCTATAATCTGTACTCAGTGTAACGGTGAGATAGATACGGGCGCACACCTCATATTTGAGGATAACACAGCCCCCACCTGTACTGAAGCAGGAACCAACACCGAATACTGCAAGCTCTGCAGCTACACCGCCGTAACAGGCACAACGGCTGCAACAGGCCATACCTACGTAGGCGGCTTCTGCACCGTTTGCGGTGAGGAAGAGGGATGCTCACACGTTTATATCCTCTCTCCCGACTCCACCTCTGCAACCTGCACGGTTGACGGTAAGTTTATCTATAAGTGCTCCGCCTGCGGAGACAGCTATACCGAAATCATTACCGCAAAGGGCCACTCCTACTCCGGCGGCAAGTGTACCGTTTGCGGAGAGGCTGACCCCTCTGTGGTAGTAAGCGGCGACGTAAACGGAGACGGAGCGGTGAACGCAATGGACGTAAACGTAGCAAGAAGACTTATCAGCGGCTCGGTAACCCCCAGCGCAGCCCAGAATAAGGCAGGCGACGTAAACGGAGACGGCACCTTTAACGGA
>JAFQNM010000243.1 GCA_017395885.1 Clostridia bacterium
CGGAAATCAGATATGTTAAAATAAAGTGTCTACCCTTATATGAAAGGAAAATACGGATATATGAAAAAACTCCTTTGCAGTTTTTTATCATTTACCCTTGCCATTATCTTTATATTACAGCTCTCCGTTTTTGCAGCCTCTGAAAGCGAGGGAGACGAGATCACCGTTCTTTTCACCCACGATCTTCACTCTCACCTCCTGCCCTCCCGCTCCGACGACGGCGGTGAATACGGTGGATACGCCCGCCTTATGCACGCCATTAACGAGGAAAAGAAAAAGGACCCGAATGCCCTTCTTGTGGACGGCGGTGACTTTTCTATGGGCAGCCTTTTTCAAACAGCATATGCACAGAGTGCCCTCGAGCTCCGTATAATGGGCGCTATGGGCTACGATGCCACCACTCTCGGAAACCACGAGTTCGACTATCTTCAGGGCGGCCTCGTTTCAATGCTCAATGCTGCTGTGGACAGCAACGACAGGCTCCCTGCCATCGTTAACTGCAACTATCTCCCTCCCTCTCCCAATGAGGAGAGCCACAACGAGGACCTGACTGCAGCCTTTGAGCGCTACGGGGTAAAGGACTACGTTATCCTTGAAAGAGGCGGCACTTATTTCGTTATCTTCGGCCTCTTCGGCCTGGATGCAGACGATTGTGCACCCAACTCCGGAATGAAGCTGACAGACCCGGTCGAAGCAGCTCAGAGAACTGTGGATGCAGCCATCGCAGAATGCCTTGAAAAGTATTCCTGCGACCCTGTTGTTATCTGCCTCTCCCACGGCGGCACCACCAAAAAGAAGGGCGAGGACTACGAGCTTGCCAAAAAAACAAAGGGCATTGACCTTATAGTTTCCGGCCATTCTCACTCCACCTTAACGGAGCCTGTTATTGCAAACGGAACCATTATAGTTTCCGCCGCAGAATACGGCAGGTATCTCGGAGTTTGCAAAATAAAGCAGAGCAGCGAAGGGGAGGTCTCTCTCTCCTCCTACGAGCTCGTTCCCATCAACGAATCGACCCCCGAGGACAGCACCATTGCCGCCCTCGTTGAGGAATACAAGATAAAGGTTGAGGAAAACTACCTCTCCCGCTACGGAGTTGGATTTGACGAGGTCCTCGTCTCCACAGATATCGTCTTTGAGACCCTCAAGCAGGTGAAATCCACCCAGCACGAGTCAACCGTTTGCAACCTGTTCTCCGATGCTTACAAGTGGGCGGCGGAAAACGCCCTCGGAAGGAAAGTTGACGTTGCGCTGACGGCCGCAGGCGTAGTTCGCGAGAGCCTGCCCACCGGCGACATCACCACCAGCGACGTTTTCAACGCGGCATCTCTCGGCGTTGGAACAGAGGGTGAGCTCGTTGCGGTCTACGTTACGGGCACAGACCTGAAAAACGCCTTTGAGGTGGATGCCTCCGTTCAGCCGCTGATGAAGTCGGCACAGCTTTATTTCTCCGGTGCGGAATACTCCTTCAACAAACGGAGAATGATATTCAACAAGGTGGATTACTCAATGCTCCGCCGTGACGACGGCTCTCTTGAGGAGATCAACGACGAGACCCTCTACCTTGTTGTGACGGGAATGTATGCAGGTCAGATGCTCGGCAGCGTTGAGGAGACCTCTATGGGCATTCTCACCATTACCCCCAGAGATGAAAGCGGTGCCCCCATAGACCGTGCCAAGCTCTCGGAATACGTTATACGCGATAAAAACGGAGACCCTGTTAAGGAATGGTACGCCATTGCATCATACCTGAAGGAAAAGGGTGCAGATCATATCGAGAAGAACTATTCCGAAACGGACGGACGCAAGGTGGTATATTCAAGCCTTAACCCCATAAAGCTCCTCTCCAACGCAAATATTTTCACTTACCTGATGCTGGGCCTCATACTGGTGCTCGTTGCCGTTGCGGTGCTCATCACACTTCTCATAATCAAAAAGATCAAAAAAGCAAAAGGCAAAAAGAAGCCCCCTGAATAAAGGGAGCTTTGGTAAGGGATTACCGCAAACTCCCAATGATATATTTCCTATGGAAAATGAAAAAATACTCCGTTGTAAAACAACGGAGTATTTTTGTTCCTTAATATTTTCGAAGAAAATATTTCATAGGCGAAGCCTGTTTCATACGGCAACAGCCGTATTTCACCAATTTGCTTTGCAAATTGATATCATTGCAGGTTGGTCTTATCCCTAAGACCAACCTGCTAAAGGGAGCTTCTTTTTTGTCAGATCACACCTTTTCGCCGTAGCGGTTGGTGGTGTAATCCCGGTCCACGGTTATTACCGTATTATAAAGGGGGCTGAGCCTTTTTATCTCCTCATCTATCCGCCGGCAGAGCTCCTTATCCGTTACGGGGAACTCATCGGTAACGGCTACGTCAAATATCAGGTTTGAATGGGTGACGCCGAACGCCGCACGAAAATCATGCATTGATGCAGGCGACCCCAGCTCTGAGGATATATGGGAGATTATTTCGGCAACCTGTCCTCTCAGCTC
>JAFQNM010000244.1 GCA_017395885.1 Clostridia bacterium
GCCTCATACTGCCCGCGGGGAATGCTCTCAATGTCGCCTCGGTATATCTCCGAGAAATAGCAGGCATAGTTGATCACAAAAGCAACCACCGTTGCCACGAGTGGCGAAAAGGAATTAAGATATTCGGCGATATAATAAAATACGTTTGTCACCCCTGCCCTTTCCATGCTCGTTGCAAGGAGGCCGGGGCCGAAATATACGATTATGAGCTGGAGCATAAGGGGCGTGCCGCGGATTATCCACACGAAGACCTTGACAAGCCATTTGAGCGGATAGAAGCGGCTCATTGAGCCGAAGCTGAGCACAAGACCGAGAGGAAGGCTGAACACGAGAGTCAGCCCGAAGATCTGCAAAGTCGTCAGAAAGCCGTTCCACAGCTTCAGCGTTACTTCAAAAAACATTTCCATTTGACTACCTGTTTATTACCTATCTACTCCAAAAGCAGAGGGCTCCGCCCTCTGCTTTCAGAAAAAACATATTACTTCTTATCTCCGACGAGAGTGAGCTCATACTTCTTTGCAAGCTCGCCGAGAGTGCCGTCTGCAACCAGATCTGCCATAATGGAGTTGAGCTTTTCGCAAAGGTCGCTTCCCTCGCGGCAGGCGATTGCGTACTCCTCCTCTGTGAGGGAGAAGGTCTTTGTGAGCTTATCGTAGCTCGTTCCCTCACCTGTCATTGCGTTTGCCATGGTAACGTCGATAACGCAGGCATCTGCCTTGCCGGACTCAACTGCCATAAGCGCATCGCTCTGATAGGTATACTCAACCACCTTGAGCTCTGCAGCCTCTGCCGCAGACATACCTGCGCTGCCCGCCTCAACTGCAACGGAGGCATCCTTAAGAGCAGCTGCATTCGTATACTTCTCTGCATTCTCTGCCTTGGTTACGACTACCTGCGCGTTGAGCACGTAGGTATCCGTGCAGCTTGCGTTCTCCTTTGCCTCCTCCGTGAGAGTCATACCGTTCCAGATACAGTCAACGTCCTTAGCCTCAAGGAAGCTCCACTTATTATCCCAATCGATCTCGATGAACTCTACATCAACGCCGAGAGCCTTGCCTGCAAGGAGAGCGAACTCAGTATCAAATCCCGTCCACTCATCGTTTTCATCAAGGTAGTTCATAGGTACGTATTCGGTCATACCGATGATGAGGGTGCCCTTATCCTGAATATACTCAACGTCGGACTTCTGTTCTGTCTGACCGAGGCAGGAGAACATTGAGAGGGAAACCATAACGAGTGCGAGGGCGAGAGCCAAAAGCTTTGTCTTTTTCATTTTTTCATTCCGTTCTTTCTTTAATTTATCACTTTACTTTGATAAAGTGATAAGGTGATGTGAATATAATACAATAAAATGCGGTACAAGTCAAGGCGTTTTCAGAAAAAAACAAAAACTTTTTCCCGCGGTGAGCATTGGGTCGGGCAAAGGGGGCACTCCCTCTTCATACAAAGAAAAAAAGGGGGAAAAGCCTTGCAAAAAATCAAAAAAAGGTAAACTTTTTTCAAAAAACATATTGCAAAATAATTTCAGATGTGTTAGAATAGGCAAGGTCGCAACAGCGGCCAATAGGGGTGTAGTTCAGTTGGTAGAACGGCAGTCTCCAAAACTGCATGTCCAGAGTTCGAGTCTTTGCGCCCCTGCCAGAAAAAAGCACTTCGAAAGAAGTGCTTTTTTCAGCTATATTCGGCAAGCCGAGCTAAATTGGGTAAACCCAGCTAAATTCCCTGCGGGAGCTAAATTGGCTTCGCCAGCTATATACCGAATATAATTTAGCTGCACGA
>JAFQNM010000026.1 GCA_017395885.1 Clostridia bacterium
ACGATCACCATGATCGAGAAGAGAGGACATAAGTTCACAGAGAACCTATCTGCAATGTCCTTCTCCATCGCAGATAATATGAAGGGCTATTGCTCCTGCAGAAACTGCTCAAAGAAGTCAAGAACAGAGGGATATTCAGGCGTTTATATTGACCTGACAAACCGTGCGGCAAGAGACATAAGAGAGCTTTATCCCGAGTATCCCACACTGAGACTTATGTCTATCATCTATGACCATACTATTCCCGCAACGGTAAGACCTGAATCCAACGTTATTATCTTCTTCTGCGGACAGGGATGTAATAACCACGCCATCAACTCCGGCCTTTGCGAGGGCAACGCTCCCCTTGTACATAAGCTTCATAACGGCTATGCTGCGGAGGCACTCAAGGCATGGACAAATTATTGCCATGAGTCCGGGGCCCAGATCTGGTTCTGGTACTATCCTGTAAGCTTCCTTTTCTATATGTCCCCCTGTCCCAACGTTCTCAAGCTTTATGATGATTTCAACTTCATCGTAAACGAGTGCGGAGTAGACGGATTCTATTTTGAGTGCGGCGGCCGTAACTACGGCTTTGAGCCTCTCAAGGCACACCTTGCAAGTGAGTTCATATATAATCCCGAAATGACAGAGGAGGAGTATACGGATATCCTTATGGAGTATCTGTATATTTACTACGGAGCAGGATACGAGTATATTTATGAGTATCTTGAAATGCAGGACATAGCAGGCACAATGGATAGCTGCTATCTCAATAACTTCAGCTATCCGCAGGATATGTACGATCTGAACTACGTTGCCGAGAACTACGGCATAATGAGAGCCCTCATCATCAATGCCCTGATGATGACTGATAATGAGGACGAGATCGAGCATCTTGAGCTTCTTCTTGCAACCTGCGATTTCACAGGCCTTTCCGCAGTACATGACGATTGGTATATTAACGGTAATAACGTTGATATTTATAAGACTAATTATGACGTAATGTGCCGCCTCATAGAGAAGTATGAGATGAGACCCAATACCTTCACTGACGAAAACGGCGACCCCGATCAGCTTGATTTCACAAACTACGAGGAGAGCCCCTTCGACCAGGTTGCATAAACGTAAGATCAAGAAGACCGTTGTAAGCGCAACGGTCTTCTTTTGTCGGATAAATTGACAGAACGGTTGACAAATGTTGAAAAATATGTTAAATTGAGAATACTAACAAGGTAAAGGAGAAATGAAATGGAAGAAGGATATCAGTATACTCCTGAAAACGGAGGAATACCTGCCGAAAGCGTTTCCTTTGATAACGGAGAGGGCAGCCCTCAAAACAAAAATAAGCTCACAGCAATGATAGCTGCAGCGGTAGCTGTTATAGCAGTAGTGGGAATCGTGGTTGCCGGAATATTCACCGGCTGGTTCGGTCTTGCAGGCAAGGGCCCCGCTATTGAGGTCGAGGAAGCAATCAATAATACTCTGTTTGCAGGCAATTTCACCGCAAGCCTGAAGGTCGGCAGCGGCTCAGATAAGATATCTGTAGATGCGCGTGTCGTCATCAATGAAAAGGATGAGGAGATATACTACATCATTGAAGATGATGACCGTAAAATTGCTCTTGATGGCAAGGATATTTATGTCTACTCTGAGGACTATGCGACTTCCGATGATGTTGACGATCTGGACGAGATCTGTGATATGTATTCTCAGTTCAAATCCGGAAAGGATATAAACTGGAAGAGCATACTCAAGGATATGAATATTGATGATTACGTTGATTACCGTCAGGTAGAGGAGTTCTTTGATCTGCTTCACTCTGAGTGTCTTGAGGATAAGGAATGGGTAAAGAAGCACCTCACACTTGAGAAGAAAAAGAACGAATATACATACGAGCTTGAGATAGACGATATCATTGAGGAGCTCTTTGCTGTTGCCGAGGAGGCAGACGTTCTCGATGTGGATGAGGACGATGTTGATGACCTTATTGATGAGCTCAAGGGCCTTGACGTTGAGGCGACCGTGACTCTCAAAAATAAGTATCTTTCCGAGGTCGATATAGAGATCAGCTGGGACGATTTTGATTTCGATTTCTACGTAGAGTTCACCGATGTGGGTGAGACCAAGATCACAGAGGAAGAGCTTGAGGAGATCGCAGACGACGTAGAGGCTTGGGAGGATGACCATATCTGTCCCGATTGCGGCAGCTATTCCTATGATGCAGATGAGGATTATTGTCCCAACTGTGACGATGGATACGGCTATTGCGACTACTGCGACGACTATGATTATCTGTACGAATACGGCTCATACGATCTCTGCTGGGACTGCTACTATGATTACAAGTACGGCTCCGATGATGACGAATACGGCTATTGCGATTTCTGTGACGATTACGATTATATGTATACGTACTCCGGCAAGGAGCTCTGCTGGGACTGCTACTATGATTACAAGTATGGCTCCGACAGCTCCGATTACGGATACTGCGATTATTGCGATGACTACGGATACCTGTATGATTACGGCTACTCCCAGATATGCGGAGACTGCTACAGCGACTATGCATACGGCTCTGGCAGCTCCGATTACGGATACTGCGATTATTGCGACGAATACGGATACCTGTATGATTACGGATACTCCCAGATATGCGGAGACTGCTACAGCGACTATGCATACGGCTCTGGCAGCTCCGATTACGGCTACTGCGATTATTGCGGCGAATACGCATACCTGTATGATTACGGATACTCCGAGATATGCGGAGAATGCTATCTTGATCAATAAAAAAAGAAACACTCCGAAAGGAGTGTTTCTTTTTTTGTAGCTAAGCATTCATCGTTTTCCGTAAGGCAATCATAACTTTGCCGAAGTCGCTTACTGTTCACTTAATACAACCAGGTATTCATCGTTTGTCAGCGTTGTCACCTTATACTTGCTTGAGACCTTTAACTCAAGATAATCTTTTTCTCTATCAACATTATAATGACAAATAAATATTCTGTCACATAACCCAAGACCCGAAAGATCACAGAGGCCGAAAGTGTTGGTATCGTATTTTTGAACGTGAGTAATATCGGGAGTAACGATATGTGCACCGGCTGAACCGCCAATGTATACAGCACCGTTTTTTACAAGGTTAATAATTAATTTATCAGCCCCTGATTCTCGAATAAGCTTTATTGTACCGAAGGTGTTGCCACCGCTAATGTATATTGCATCAATATCCAGGTTAAAGAATTTTTCCGGATTCCAGTAGTTAAAAACATAAACGTTTTCTGATTTGAATCCGAATTCCGTAAGGCGGTTATGATACATTCCGCTTTTTATAAGCTCGTCGTTTGATTTTTCGTTAGGAAAAAACAGAACCTTACAATCTCCGATGGCCTTTGGAAGATTATCGTATATACATTTTGCACTATTTTCGTTTCTGAAATCACAAGAGGAGAGTATTAGCTTCATTTTTGTTCTTTTGTTTAATTGTAGTTATGGTGGAAATCAGCATTCTGCGAATTTGACCGCAGGAATTTTGCAGAGGTTAATACTGTTCATCAGTAATGCAGTCAGTTTCATGCAGAAGATCAGGCCAATATTCTGTTTCATGGCATTCTTTAAGAGAAATCTCTAACTTTGAAAGTAAATCCTTGGTTCCTTGTGCATACTGTGCTTCGTGCAAATTTGCTCCTATTGAGGTGCCGGATCTAAGCAACTGATTGATGAGAACACTTTCTTTGTGATTTGACTTTAGCTCATGGCAAAGAAATATAATTTGTTTGGCAAGTTCTTTAGCCTTAGCTTTAACAATACTGGCTGACATTTAGTTAACCTCATTTGAGGTATGTGTTATATTGCAAACTTTGTTTGCAGGCTCACAGTTATGTTTTTTTCTAAAGGAAAAAGTTATATGAAAGCCGTTGGCTTTCGTTAAACGCCGAAGGCATATAACTGTCCGCAGGACAATATAACGCACTTGTGCATATAACTCGCACAGCGAATATAACTGAACTAAAGAAAGCCCCTCGGGGCTTTCTTTAGTTCTTAAGTGCCTGGATAGGAGCAGGAATTCTTCCGCCTCTGGAGATGAACTTAGAGGGAGACTGCTGAGTGTTTATCCTCATAACGGGGCCGCTTCCGAGAAGTCCGCCAAATTCAAGCTCATCACCTATCTGCTTTCCGATAGCGGGAATAACACGTACCGCAGTAGTCTTTGAGTTTATCATGCCAATGGCTGCCTCGTCTGCAATAATAGCAGAGATAACGTCTGCAGGAGTATCTCCGGGGATAACTATCATATCAAGGCCAACAGAGCAAACGCTTGTCATTGCCTCAAGCTTTTCAAGGCAAAGCACTCCCTCGCGTGCAGCACGGATCATACCGGCATCCTCCGAAACGGGGATAAATGCACCGGAAAGACCGCCAACGTTTGAGGAGGCCATAACGCCGCCCTTCTTAACTGCATCGTTAAGCATTGCAAGACAGGCCGTAGTGCCGTGGATTCCGCATCTCTCAAGGCCTATCTCCTCGAGGATGTGGGCAACGGAGTCGCCTACGGCGGGAGTGGGAGCAAGAGAAAGGTCAACGATTCCGAAGGGAACACCGAGACGCTTGGATGCCTCGGTGCCTACAAGCTGACCCATACGTGTGATCTTGAATGCTGTTTTCTTAATAACGTCTGCGATCTCGTTAAGATCTGCATCAGGGTGCTTTGCAAGAGCTGCTCTGACCACTCCGGGGCCGGAAACGCCAACGTTGATAACACAGTCAGCCTCTCCCACACCGTGGAATGCACCTGCCATAAAGGGGTTGTCCTCAGGGGCGTTGCAGAAAACAACGAGCTTTGCAGGGCCGATGCAGTTGCGGTCTGCAGTAAGCTCAGCCGCCTTAACAACAGCCTTGCCCATAAGGCTGACGGCATCCATATTGATGCCTGCCTTTGTGGAGCCGATGTTGACCGAGGAGCAAACTCTCTCCGTTGTGGCGAGAGCCTCGGGGATAGAGGCGATCAGCTCACGGTCACCTGCGGAGAAGCCCTTCTGAACGAGGGCGGAGTATCCGCCGATGAAGTTAATGCCAAGGGTATCGGCAGCACGGTCAAGAGTTTTTGCATATTTAACGGGATCCCCTCCGCTGACAGCGCAAAGCATTGCAATGGGGGTGACCGCAATTCTTTTGTTTATTATCGGAATGCCGTAAAGAGCAGAGATATCCTCGCCTGTTTTAACCAGATTGCCGGCAAGCCTTGTGAGCTTGTCGTATACCTTTCTGCAGGAGGCGTCAATATCCGTGTCGCAGCAGTCAAGAAGGGAAATGCCCATAGTGATGGTACGAATATCAAGGTTTTCATTCTGTATCATCTTTATGGTTTCCATAATGTCGCCAAGGGTGTGCATTGTGACCTCCTTAAATTCTGTGCATAGAGTTGAAGATATCTTCGTGCATAATATTTATCTGCATACCGATCTCATCGGCAAGCTCTCCGAGATCAGATCGAAGGTGAGAAAAATCGCAGCCCTCGTCTGAAATATCAACGAGCATGACCATAACGAACATATCCTGAAGAATGGACTGAGTAACGTCTGAAATGTTAGCACGGTTTTCAGAGCAAACAGCGCTTACCTTTGCAAGGATACCGAAGGTGTCCTTGCCGATTACTGAAATAATAGCCTTCATTTTTTCTTTTTCCTTTATTTGTTAATTATTTTTTCTCCGTCGTAAACGATAATGCCGTGGCCCTCACCTGCACGGTTGCCGGCAGCAAG
>JAFQNM010000245.1 GCA_017395885.1 Clostridia bacterium
CTGGAATACCATGCCCATTTTCTGACGGTGGATATTGATATTTGTTTTAGGATCGGTAATATCAAAGCCGTCGAAGAGGATGGTGCCCTCGCTGGGAATCTCAAGCAGGTTGAGAGAGCGGAGCAGGGTAGACTTACCGCTGCCTGAGGGACCGATAATAACAATAACCTCGCCTCGGTTAATGTCATAGGTAACGCCGTCCAGCGCCTTTACCTCACCGCCGTTGTAATGCTTTTTCAGATTTTTGATGCTGATAAGGGGATTTTTAGCGCTCACTCTTTCTCAGCCTCCTTTCAAGCTTGCCAACGAGCCAGGTGAGAATCATAACCATAACGAGATAGATCAGTGCAACGGTGATCAGGGGTATAAAGTATTCAAAGGTTCTTCCCGCAATAATGTTTCCGGCCTTGGTAAGGTCGATAACGCCAACGTAGCCGGCAACAGATGTCTCCTTAAGGAGAACGATAAACTCATTGCAAAGTGTGGGAAGGGTAGCCTTGAACATCTGAGGTATAACTATGTACCACATAGTCTGTATATAGTTAAATCCAAGGCTTCTGCCTGCCTCGAACTGACCGTTGTCGATAGACATGATTCCCGCACGGAATATTTCAGCAACGTATGCACCGGAGTTGAGACCGAATGCGAAAATAGCAACGGGAACTCCGTCCTTTGCGGAAACGAATATAACGAAATAGAAGATCATGAGCTGAACGACAACAGGCGTACCTCTGATGACCGTAAGGTATATCTTGCATATACCGTTCAGCAAACGCATAATGAAATAGCCGAATCCGCCTCTGACCTTAAGGGCCTCGCTGTTTTTATCATAGGATGTGCGGATAGCGGCAACAACAATACCGATAACGATACCGATAAGGAGCGCACCTGCAGTAATGAGGAGCGTATTTCCGAGACCGTTGAGAATGTGGTTGAATCTGTCGCCCTCGAAGAGAATGAACCTGATCTTTTCGAAAAGATCAACGAACCAATTTCCAACACCTTCAAACCAGCCTGCTATCATAGAAAAGAAATCAGACATTTGTTTCTCCCTTTTTCAAACGGGTATTAGTGCAAAAATGGGGGGCTGTCGCATTGAGATGCAAGCGGCAGCCCCATAAGTGCTTTAATTACTCAGCAGTAATGTACTTGTCGATGATCTTCTGAACAGAGCCATCAGCGATGAGCTCAGCGAGAGCATCGTTAACCTGCTTCTGAAGATCAGCATCGTTCTTGTTGAAGCAGATAGCATAGTCCTCAACAGCATACTCGGTGTCAAGGATCTTGAGGCCCTCGTTTGCCTTAACGTAGGACTTAGCAGGCTCGTTGTCGATGATAACGCAGTCAACCTTGCCGCTCTTGAGAGCTTCAACAGCGAGAGCACCGTTAGCGAAACGAACGATAGCATCTTCACCGTAGTCACCTGTAGCGTAGATATCGCCTGTTGTGGAAGTCTGAACGCCGATCTTCTTGCCGCTGATATCCTCGAGAGTAGCAATGGAGCTGTCCTCAGCGATGATAACTACCTGAACGCCCTTAGCGTAGGAGTCGGAGAAGTTAACGCTCTTAAGTCTTGTTTCATCAACGGTCATGCCGGCCATACCCATATCGTACTTGCCGCTCTGAACGCCGGGGATAATGGAGTCAAACTCAGTATCAACGATCTCGAGCTCCATGCCAAGCTTTTCAGCGATAAGTGCTGCGATCTCAGCGTCGATACCAACGATAGTATCACCGTCGTAGTACTCGTAGGGGGGGAATTCGGCGTTTGTTGCCATTGTGAGCACCTTTTTCTCTTCGCCGCCATTTTCATCTTTTGCATCATTGTCAGCATCATTTTTAGAGCCGCAAGCAGAAAGACAAACAGGAACGAGAAGAAGAGTAAAAGCAAGAATCAAACTAATAATTTTTTTCATTGAGATTACCTCCGTAGAAATATTACAAATTAGATTATAACCCTCAAAGCACTTTTTGTCAATAGAATTGTGAATTTTATTCACAAAAGCAGAGTATAAAAAGGGCAAAAAAACAAGCAAACGCCATTTTGCGTTTGCTTGAAATGAATATTTATGCAAAAATAGCCGTTTCACATACACCGCAGGCTGCGAGTATGAGGATAATGACGGCAAGAACGATCCTGTACCAGCCGAAGACCTGAAAATCGTGCTTTTTAACAAAGCTCATCAGGAACTTGACCGCAACGAGAGAAACAAGGAATGAAACTACCATTGCAACGGTGAGAATGAGAAGCTGCTCACCGCCAAACATTTCAGCCTCACCGTCCATAATATCCTTTGCATAGGAGAGCACTTCAAGACCGGAGGCTCCGCACATAGCAGGTATGGCGAGGAAAAATGTGAAATCAGCAGCGGCGGTTCTTGAAACGCCAAGCAGCATTGCACCGAGAATGGTAGATCCGCTTCTGCTCGTTCCGGGAATAAGAGAAAGCACCTGAAACAGACCTATAAAGAGGGCTGTTTTATAGCTGATATCATCGGCAGTGCCGATCTTAGGGGCAGTGTTCTTTTTTGCTTTTTCAATAAGGATAAAAGCAACACCGTAAACCAGAAGTGCCGCAGCAATGATGATAGGGTCGTCAATGAGGTCAATATCTAACAGCTTCATTCCGATAACGGCAACGCCGCCGGGAATAACAGCTACAAGAATTTTTGACCAAAGCACCCAGGTTGCCCTTTTTTCAGCCTTGCTCTTTTTGGTAGAGAAGGGATTGAGGCGACGGAAGAAGAAAACGACTACCGCAAGTATTGCGGCAAGCTGGATGACCTCCACCAGCATATGAGTAAAGGCCTCATTCTGCTCAAGGGGGAAAAACTCGTTAAAGAGGAGAAGGTGACCCGTAGAAGAAACGGGAAGCCACTCTGTAATACCCTCAACGATTCCGAGTAGCAGAGCCTTTAAAAGCTCAAGGATTATCATATGTAACACCTTTCATAAAGGGAGTGTGAAAAAACGCTATTCGCCACCGCGAAGAATATCACCGGCCTTAACGGTGAAGGGAACGTGGAGCTTGAAAAGCATTCCCGGATGAGGCGCAGATTCAATAGGATCTCCCGCTTCATTGGCAAGACCCTGAGCTGTAAAGGGCTGACCTACCTTTCCGGGGGTGAGAAGCTCGACGGATGCACCGTCAATAAGCTTGTTTCGCTGAACAAAAGTGGCAATGCCGTTCTCATCGCTGTCCGAAACGGCGGTAGCAATATATGCCTTTTCACGGATATATCCCGGCTCGCTGACGATATTTGCATCCTCGTGAGGGCTCTTTAAAAAGAATCCGGTGCCGTATTCACGGTGAGAGACTGATTCCAGCTCACGGAGAAGGGAGGGATCAAAGGAATATCCCCAAGGATCGGCAAAATAGCGATCAAGAGCCATTTTGTAGGTGTTGGTAACAACAGCGGTATAATAAGCACTCCTGACACGTCCCTCCAATTTGAAGGAATGGATGCCGGCCTCAACCAGAGCGGGAATGTGCTCTATCATGCACATATCCTTTGAGCTCATAATAAAGCTGTCGCCACCGTCCTCAATAACGGGAAGAAGCTCCTCGCGTCTCTTTTCCTCGGCAACGTCCATGGAGAGAGCTGAGGCAGAGCCGTAGATCCATCGGCAGGGCTGGGCGCAGGCTCCACGGTTGGCATCTCTCTGAACGTAGTGCTGAGAGAGAAGACAGCGTCCGCTGTATGCGATACACATAGAGCCGTGAACGAAGCATTCTATCTCAAGGTCCTCGGGAATATCCGAGCATATTTTTTTAACAGCCTCAAGAGAGAGCTCTCTTGCCAGAACGACTCTGGTTGCACCGAGGGCATACCATGCACGGCAGGCAGCTGCAGAAACAACGCTTGCCTGTGTGGAAACGTGAAGAGGAACGTTGGGAGCGCACTCCTTAAGCAGTGCGGCAACACCAAGGTCTGAAACAATAGCTGCATCCACCCCGATCTCACCGAGAAATATGAGGAAATCACGCAGGGCCTCATACTCACCGTCACGTGGCATAATGTTTACGGTAACGTAAAGCTTAACGCCACGCTTGTGGCAGTAATCAACGGCAACCTTCAGCTCCTCATTTGTAAAGTTGCCGCTGGCAGCACGCATACCGAAGTGGCTGCCTGCAAGGTAAACGGCATCGGCGCCGAAGTATACAGCGCTTTTCAGCTTTTCGAAGTCTCCCGCAGGAGAAAGGATCTCAGGCCTCATAATCAATACAAAGTTTGGATGCTGTGAAGGGGCGGACAAAGGTGTCTGCCGCTGCCACGTGAAGGGGGTGCTTTTGATAAGCAGCAAGAGCTGTAGCGTCCTCAAAGGAGGAGTCCAGCATCATATCGCCGTTTGATGAGGGCAGATGCTCTGTTATCAGGGTAATGTCTGTAAGTCCCTCAATGCTTCCGGCCAGAGCCTCGAGGGCACATTTTGCCTCGGCCTTGACCTTTGACTTTTCCTCGGGAGAAAGATCCTCCCTGAGGGTCCAGATAATTATATGCTTTACCATAGTGTACCTTTATATATTCATAATAACGGGAAGGATCATAGGCTTGCGCTTAGTCTTCTGGAAGAGGAACTTTGTAAGCGCATCCTTAACTCCGTTTTTCATCTGAGTCCATTCGGTGATTCCGTTGTCAAGTGCCTTTGTAAGCACATCGTTGGAAATGGAGCGGACCTCCTCCATAAGCTCCTCGGCTTCTCTGACGTAAACGAAGCCGCGGGAGATGATATCGGGGCCGCTGACGATAACCTTTTCGTCCACGTCAACCGTTGCAACAACAACGATAAGGCCGTCCTGTGAAAGGTGGCGGCGGTCACGGAGAACGATGTTGCCAACGTCGCCAACGCCGTATCCGTCAATGAGCACACGGCCGGAGGGAACAGAGGCACCTCTCTTGCAGGAGCTTTCATCAAGCTCAAGAACCTCACCGATGCCGGTGACGAAAATGTTTTCTGCGCTCATGCCCATAAACTCTGCAAGCTCCTTGTGCTGCATAAGGTGACGGTACTCACCGTGTATAGGCATAAAGAACTTGGGCTTTATAAGGTTGTGCATAAGCTTCAGCTCCTCCTGGCAGGCGTGGCCGGAGACGTGAACTGCGTGGGCATCGTGGTAAACGTTAATTCCTCTCTTGTACAGCTCGTTGATTATTCTGCCAACGAGGAGCTCGTTGCCGGGAATAGCCTGAGAGGAGAGAACGACGATATCATTTGAGGTAAGAGCCACCTGACTGTGATCGGAGAAAGCCATTCTGTAGAGAGCGGACATAGGCTCCCCCTGAGAGCCTGTGGTAACGATGGTCACCATATCGTAGGGATATTTGCCGATCTCGGAAATATCGATAAGAACGTTTGGCGGAACCTTCATATATCCCAGCTCAACGGCAGCGCCTACGATGTTGAGCATACTGCGGCCGGTGATAGCCACCTTGCGGCCGAACTTAACGCTGGCATCAACTATCTGCTGAACACGGTGAACGTTTGAAGAGAAGGTTGCAATAACCACACGCTTGTCGGCATTTTTGAGAAAGATATGCTCAAGAGAGGGGGCCACCTTTTTTTCTGAGGGGGTAAATCCGGGGCGATCAACGTTAGTAGATTCGCACATAAGGAGAAGAACTCCCTCTCTGCCGTACTCGCCGAGGCGGGTAAGGTCCATCATACCTCCGTCAATGGGAGAAACGTCCAGCTTGAAGTCTCCGGTGTGAAGAACGATGCCTACCGGTGTGCGGACTGCAATGGCGCAGGCATCTGCAATAGAGTGGTTCACATGGATAAACTCGCAGGTGAAAACTCCGCAGCGAACGATACTGCCGGCCTCAACGGTAATGAGCTTAGCCGTATCGTTAAGCTTGTGCTCGCGGAGCTTGGATTCAAGGATGCCGAGAGTGAGGCGAGTACCGTAAACGGGGGGATTAATGGTTTTGAGAACGTAGGGAAGAGCGCCGATATGGTCTTCGTGACCGTGGGTAAGCAAAATTGCACGAACACGGTCAGCATTTTTTTCGAGATAAGTGATGTCGGGGATAACAAGATCTATGCCGAGCATATCCTCGTCGGGGAAGGCGAGGCCGCAGTCGATAACTATAATATCGTCGCCGTATTCAATAACGGCGATGTTCTTGCCGATCTCATTGAGTCCGCCGAGCATCATAACCTTAAGCTTTTGTTTTGCCATTATATATCTGACCTTTCTGATAAAATAAAAAGTAACGAAAAAACACCGCTGAGTCAAAGCAGAAAACTGCAGTTGTGCGGTTGCCTTCACCGAACGAGGGCGGCGGCCGGTGAAAAGATAAAAATATATGTTGTTTTCGCGAAAAAACGGACAAAATATTCCATTTGGATTATATAACAAAACGGCATATTTGTCAAGTCACAATAAGAAAGCGGCCAATATGAGGGCCAGACCGCATATCAGAGCTTGAGCGGCAAAAAAGGCAAGAACTGCCACAGTGGTACGCAGCTTTTTCTTTCTTGCTCTTTTTTTGTATTCGGAGTAGGATTCGGTCAGCCTTATAGCCTCTCTGACCATATCGTTTTCGCAAAAGGCGCCGGCCCGGTCGGGAGTATCCTTGAGGATAAAATAAGCTTCCTCGAAATAGGGGCTGTCTGTCTTTTTCAGGTGTATTATTTTTTTCTGGCATCCTTTAATCATATGGTTCTCCGTTCATTTATATTCCTATGAATTATAGACATAAAAAGGAATAATATTCGCCGATTTCAATAATAGCTTATTTAAGATAAAAAGAATGTCAAAAAAAGAACAGCTGCCGCTTTTTGCGGCAGCTGCAGATATTGAATCTGTGAGTTATCAGCCTTCCAGGCTCATTACGCTGTTGAAGAATTCGTCAAGAGCAGTCTCCATTTTTAGGGTGTTCCGTCTGTAGGTAGAACCTGCAGCATTGGGGCTTGTGAACATTGCAGAATAAGAAGAGGTGATGGTTCCGAGCCCTCCTCCCCAGATATCCATGCTTCCCAGCATGTAGATAAGGTCATAGTGAGCACTGCTTTTCATAAGCTTCAGCATGTCAATGATGTTTTCAGTATCCTCATCGTTAATTAAGGCGGCTGTTACTTCGCGGTATTTTGGAAGCAGCTGATAAGAAGAAATGTATGCCATGGATTCAAGGATAACGCCTGTTCTTTCAGGACCCGCGGTAGAAACGCTCATATTGCTCTTTGCAGGTACAGCAAATACAGATGCAAGGCAATCAACCGAGCAGATGTACTCATTCTGATTGTTGTCGTACTTGGGCAGAGGAAGTATACCCAGGGAGTTATCACTGTCACCTATCATTTCTGCAAGGAAAGGAGCTCCTGTCATGAAAAGAGAATGTCCGGAGCCGATTGCAGCATAAGACGCAAAAGTGTCATACTGAAAATCCGTGATATTCTTTGTATAAGAACTATTGGACATGATCTCATATATATCTTTGGCAATTCCTGCGGAAGTATCGGTGTAATAGTTAAGACTATAACCGGTGTGTTCAGCAGTTGCGAGAGTAACGCCGGCGCCGAAGCCGTAGACCTCACCGGTACCGGATATATCTGTTATTCCCCATACTTCGTCCGTATCAATAACTCCGCTATCGTTCACGTCATCGGAAACGAGCTGAATCGCAGTGAGAAAGGCATCCAGAGTCCAGTTTCCGTCATTGACCATGTCGTAGAAGTTGTCAACGCCAAGCTCCTCATAAACACCGTACTTCTTGGCCACGGTATCGTTGAAAAATACGCAGTTAGCCCAAGCCTGCTCGTTCATTGTAATATCATTTGTGAAAATGTAAAG
>JAFQNM010000246.1 GCA_017395885.1 Clostridia bacterium
CTCGCCGTCCATTCCGTAATCGGCGTTCTCGCAATAGGAGTTAGGCATTACAAAGCTGGACATGGTGCAGTTTTGGTGAGTGATGACGGCAGTTTTTTCGATCTCCTGCCAAGCCCTTTCAGATTCGCCCATTTCGAAAAGCGCCATTGTGCCGAAAAGGCTTCCGTGAGCATAAGCACAGCTGTTTTCATAGGTTCCGGGAACGATGGCTGCAATTCGGCCTACGCCCTTGCAATCACGGGGGAATGCCACGTCAAAGGTCTTAAGGCCGTACTTTGAGGAAACAGCGTCCATACAAGCCATAATGGAGGGCTTGAGGGTGGGATCACGGCGAAGGAAGCCGGTGATCGCCCAGAAGGAGTTGGAGGTGAGGGAATAGCGGCTTGCTCCGTCAGGGTCGGAATAGGAGCCTACCTTATAGCCGATCTTGTCGCCCCAGCCGTGGATGATCTTTCTTTCTCCTGCCTCGTTTGCAACGATGGCGTGCTCCTCAAGGCCCTTTTCGATAGCTGCTGCCGCCGCCTTATACTTCTCTATCTCGCTCTCGTAGCCGCCAACTCTTTCAAGTATCTCTGCCATTTCACGAAGGTTCTGATAGAACTGTAGCGTTGCCATAACTGTAACGCCGCTGCCGAACTCCTCACCCTCGTCCTCAGTATCACCAAGTCCGTCGAGAGCATCGTTCCAGTCTCCGAAGAGAACACGAACGCAGCCGGTGCCGTATTCTGTATCTATCTTTGAGAAGAGATAGCCCATGATTCTGAGAAGGTGATCGAGAACGGTATCACGCTCGGCGCTTCTCGCGGCACTTGTCCAGATCTCATCCTCGCCTGCCTCGATATAGCCGCAGACCTCATTGAGAATAGACCAGTCGTTCGTATATGCAAGATATGTATAAACGGTGGAGATAACCCAAACGCCCTGGTCGATATATTTCTCAAGAGAAACGGGAACAGGTGCAGCGGGGTCATCGGGAACGGAGAACATTCTGGGAGGGCGGCCGGTTACCAGAATGCAGTTCAGTGCATTGAGTATCTTCTCTCTGGAAAGCTCAGGCTGCCAGATAAGAGCGCCCTCAAGCTGCTGGAACACGTCTCTGATGCCGAGATATGCTCCCGCATAGTTCTTTCCGTGTGCGCAAACGCTTGTCTGCTTCTGAACGCTTCTGAAAAACTTGTTAAAGGTGTCAGCATCTATCTTATCGCTCTTCCAATCCTCAAAGCGGACCTTCACATTATCAAATGCGCTCTTTTCTCCGTTTTCAAGAGCCTCAAGGCCGGCATCTATGCATTCTGCGCAGATGCTGAGGGCTGCATTCTTGCAAGCCTCCTCCTCGGAATGGCAGAGCACAAGCTCATAATCTATTCTCACAGCCTCGCCGGCTTCAGCCTCCATATGGAAGATGTCAGCAGCACAGGGCAGGTCGGTGGTTGCAACGTTTGTTGCCTCCTTGGTAAAGAAGCCTCTTCTGAGAGAGCGGCTGGTTGCAACGGAAAGGCCCTTAACGCCGAGAAAATCTCCTCTTGCCGCAGTGGATGAAACCTTTTTGCAGGTGCCCTCAGTTACCTTTTTGTTGATAACAAGGCAATCGGTGGTTGCGCCGTTGCGGCTCTTTAAAGTAAATGTACCGTTTTCGTCAAGAGTACCGTATTTTGTCAGCTTATCCCAGAACTTTTCAAACTCGTTGTAGCGGAGCATTGCCTCCATAAAGGATGCAAGATAAAACTCCTGCTTTTCTTCGGTGTTATTAATGCCCATGAGGGTGAAGTGGATATGCTTTTTTGCATCTACAAAAAGACGGAGAGCAAAAACAAGGCCGCCCACCTCGGTGATGCACCAGGCGTGCTTCAGAGAATATACGATATAGCGCTCAACTCCGGGCTCAAGAGCCTGTCTTGAAGCGCCTGTGACAGAAACGGGAGTATAGTCGCCCTCTTCGTTTTTAATTCCTCCGAAGAAGGAAACGGCAGACTCCTCTCCGAAGTTTGCGGTTTTGAATATCTGGAAG
>JAFQNM010000247.1 GCA_017395885.1 Clostridia bacterium
AAACTACCTCCATTGGTAAGATAGCGGCAAACCTTAAGTCACAGGGCAAAAAGGTAGTGGTTGCAGCGGCAGATACCTTCAGAGCAGCGGCTATCGATCAGCTCCAGGAGTGGACGGAAAGAGCAGGAGTAGAGCTTATCCGCCAGAACGAGGGAAGCGACCCTGCGGCAGTAGTTTTCGATGCGGCACAGGCTGCAAAAAAGAGAGGTGCAGACGTTCTCATCGTCGATACTGCAGGCCGACTCCACAATAAGAAGAACCTTATGGCAGAGCTTGCAAAGATAGATAGAGTTCTCACCCGTGAGCTTCCCGAATGCTCCCGTGAAACGCTCCTTGTTCTTGATTCAACAACCGGACAGAATGCTGTCATCCAGGCAAGAGAGTTTAAGGAGAGCGCAGATATAACAGGCCTTATCCTCACAAAGCTGGACGGAACCGCAAAGGGCGGTGCTGTGTTCAGTATCAAGAGAATTCTTGATATTCCCGTAAAATATATAGGAGTAGGCGAGCAGATAGGCGATATGCAGCCCTTTGATGCAGATATGTTCGTTTCTGCACTCTTTGACTGATATGGAATTCGTACTTGCATCAAGAAACAAGAAAAAGATAGCCGAAATGAACACCCTCCTTGAAAAGTTCTGCGGCGAAAGTGTCAAGGTTCTTTCTCTGGATGATATCGGATATAACGGCGATATAGAGGAGGACGGACAGAGCTTTGAGGAAAACTCTGTCATCAAAGCCTGCGCTCCCGCCAAAAAGGGTTATATCGGAATAGCCGACGATTCGGGCCTTTGCGTGGACGCACTTGGCGGCGCTCCCGGTGTCTATTCTGCACGATACAGCGGAGAGGATGCTACTGATGCTGAGAATAATGAAAAGCTCCTCAGGGAGCTTGAAAAAGAGGATAACCGCAAGGCCCGGTTCAAAACCGTGATCAGCTTGGTTATTCCCAAATCTCTCGGCCTTGAGATCTTTCACCATATGACTGATCCCAAAATGGAGGAATATATCCTTAAAAGATTTGGGATAGATGCTCACGTATGCTCCTTCTTTGGAGAATGTGAGGGTAAGATACTTCGCGAGTACAGAGGTGACGGTGGATTTGGCTACGATCCGCTCTTCTTCGTTCCCGAAAAGGGAAAGACCTTCTCCGAGCTTTCAGCCGAGGAGAAGAACGAGATAAGCCACAGAGGTCGCGCCATGAGATGCTTTGGCAACAATATTAACAATTTATTTGAGGTTTCAATTTTATGATAACGAGTAAACAGAGAGCAAGCCTCCGCAAGCTCGGCCACGACCTTGATACTATTTATCAGATAGGCAAGGGCGGTATGGGCGAGGAGATGCTCAGGGGAATAAGCGATGCACTTGAGGCAAGAGAGCTTATAAAGTGCCGTACCCTTGATAATTGCGAATACTCCTCCAAGGAGGCGGCAAACCTTATAGCAGAGGCAGTCGGTACTGACGTTGTAAGCGTTGTGGGAAGCCGCTTTGTGCTCTATAAGCAGAGCTCCAAGGAAAAGAACAGAAAGATAGTTCTGTAATTATGAGAATAGGACTTTACGGAGGCACCTTTTCACCGCCTCATAACGGCCATATAAGAGCGGCAAGGCTGTTTCTCAGAGAGGCAAGGCTCGATAAGCTTTATATAATGCCGGCAGGCATCCCGCCGCATAAAAAAGCAGATGCCTGGGGAGACGGTGACAGCCGCCTTGAAATGGCTGCTCTCGCTTTCGGAGAGTTTTCAGAGATATCTGATTATGAGATCAGAAAAAGCGGCAGAAGCTATACGGTGGAAACGCTGAGATACCTGAAAGAGAAACACCCTGAGGATGAGCTTTTTATGCTGGTTGGGGAGGATATGTTCCTCAGCCTCGATACGTGGAAGGCTCCTGAGGAAATAATGAAGCTATGTAAAATCGTTACGATGAGGAGAGAGGCTACCCCTCAGTGTGTAATGGAGGCTGCCGCCGAGGATTACAGAAGGCGCTACGGAGCTTGTGTAAAGGTGCTGGAGGCAGAGCCTCTTCGGGCATCGTCAACCGATATCCGAGAAAAAATTGCAAAAGGTGAGAGTGTTTCGGAATTTCTGCCCTCTAACGTGGCAGAATATATATGTGTAAACGGACTTTACAGAAATGATTGCTGAAAAGATAACCGTCACCGAGGAGGAACTGAATGCCCTTCGGGATGCGGTAAAGGAATATCAAACAGAAAAAAGATATGGTCATACCCTTGCGGTAGAGCGAGAGGCCGGTGCTCTGGGAGAGATATATCTGCCGGGTGATGTTAACCGCCTGAGAGCAGCAGCTCTGCTCCACGATATAACAAAAATATATGATACCGAAAAACAGTTGAAAATACTTGCAGAGTTTGGTATAATGATAAGAACGGAAGATTCTGCATCGCCGAAGCTTCTCCACGCAAGAACAGGTGAGCTGGTGGCAAGCAGAGATTTTCCCCATCTTGTTGATAAGGATATAGCGGGAGCAGTTCGCTGGCACACAACGGGCCGGGCCGGAATGAGCATTTTTGAAATGCTTATATACCTTGCAGACTATATCGAGGATACAAGAACGTTTGAGGACTGCGTTACCCTCAGAAGCTTTTTCTATAAGGGCATAGAGGGTGCGGAGAGTGAGGAGGAGCGTCTTTCCGTCCTTAGAAGGGCAATGATACTTTCCTTTGATATGACTGTTAAATGTCTAATAGAGGAGGGAGCCCTTGTAGATAGGGATACGATAGAGGCTCGAAATTGGTTCATTCTTAATGAAGTCATAAATTGATCGAGGTAGAATATGAGCAATTTTCGGAAATTTCTGAAAAAGCTGATGCCCCGCGTAGGAGCTGTGCTTGTAGCGGCCATAATCGGATCGGGCCTGTTTCTGGCAAACTATTTGGTGCTGTATACACCCGATAAAGAAATCAACACGCCGAACTTTGATATAATAGCCGACCCCAATCAGGGAGGCAACGGACAGGGTAATACCGTGGATACCCCTGTAGAGGCATCCAATAAGCAGTTCAATTTTCTCATAATGGGACACGACAGAGCTGCAAGCCTGACAGACGTTATCCTGCTTATAAACTATAATACAGAGATCCAGAGTATCACCGTTATGCAGATACCGAGAGATACATATATAGAGATCAATAACTATAGCTATCATAAGATAAACGGTCTCTATAATTACTGTGTCAGCCAGGTAAGAGGTGAGGGCAGCGCAAATCCCGAGCTGGACGGCTGCCGACGAATGGAGGAGTACCTCGAGAGAAATCTTGCGGTAACCATTCACTACAGTGCGGTAATGGATCTGGACGGATTCGGAAACATAGTAGATGCCATTGGTGGCGTAGATATGAACGTGCCTATGAACATGTACTATTCAGATCCGGAGCAGAACCTTTATATCAACCTGAGAGAGGGATATCAGCATCTGGACGGAAGACAGGCAGAGCAGTTTATCCGATACAGAGCGGGATATGCAACAGGTGATATAGGAAGAACAGATGCCCAGAAAATATTCATCTCGGCATTTATGGATAAGCTGCTGACCAGCATAAAGGACGTCAATACCATAAGCGCCCTCGCGCAGAATCTGGTCACATACGTGGAGTCCAACGTAACTCCGGCAGACGTAATCTTCTTTGGAAAGCATTTTATCGGCATCGGCAATAAGGCAGGACCCGTAAGCCTTTCCAATATCAAGATGATGACAATGCCGGGCCGAGATACAATGTATAACGGCATATCCTATTACGTTATGAATAAGGACTATATGTCAGGCGTTATAAACGACTACTATAACATTTATAATACCAGCGTGCTCTGGTCCTTTGACGTAAACGAGGTGTTTGTAACCAGCGAGAATTCATATCTCAGAGATATCTACCTTGCAGATAAGGATAGCGGAGGCTTCCGCCTTATCATATATAACGCTCAGGGTATAGAGGATAACGGAATCGGCTAAGACTCTGAGACGGTGGAGAAATGCTCTTACCGGGAAAGGGAAGAATATGAAAAAGATATTAGCACTGGTGCTTGCAATACTCACAGCGGCCTCACTGTTTGGCTGTGGCAGAATGTCAAACGTGGGAGAGGGCGGTGCCGAGACCAATGAGGACGGAACCGTCAAGGAGCTGAAAAGCGAGACCATGTATAACTTTCTGGTCATGGGACACGACAGAGCCGCAAAGCTGACAGACGTAAATATGCTTGTCAGCTATGATACGGAATCCGGAAAAATGACCGTAATGCAGCTCCCCAGAGATACTTATATAGAGATCGAGGATTATTCCTATTCTAAGCTTAACGGACTTTATAACCATTGCATTTCCGAGGCAAAGGATGAGGATAGCAGCGATCCTGAGCTGGACGGATGTAAAAAGGCTGCACAGTATCTGAGCCGGGCTCTTGGTGTTCCCATCCACTATAGCGCAGTAATGGATCTGGACGGATTCGGGAATATAGTGGATGCCGTAGGCGGAGTTGAAATATACGTGCCCTATGCAATGGAATATGAGGATGAGGCACAGAACCTGTATATCAATCTTGCTAAGGGCTATAACGTGCTGGACGGAAATGAGGCCGAGCAGTTTGTCCGCTTCAGAAGCGGCTTTGTAAATGCAGACCTTGGCCGTGGCGATGCACAGAAAATGTTTATGACAGCGTTTATCGAGGCTGTCAAGGAGAATATCAGCATCTCAAGCGTGGCAAAGATAGCAGATTCAGTTTTCAAAAATGTAAAAACAGACCTGACCCTTTCTGAGATAGTAACCTTCGGAACCTCGTTTGTGGGTATCGAGCTTTCGGGAGTCACAATGCTGACCGCACCCGGAGAGGTTGCCTCCTCCTATTATGTGCTGAATAAGGCCTGCCTCACTCAGGTGCTGAACGGGCACTTCAATATCTACGTGGATAGCCTTGAGGGCAGCGTGGATAGGAGCGGTATTTTCTGCGATGAGGAAAACTCAGCAATGCTTGCCGTTTATGAAAAGCCCGCTGAGGAGCTTGATTATAAAGAGCATAATGCCCAGGATGTTTCAGATGAAGATATATATATTCCTTTAAAGTAAAAGAGAGGTAAAATAATGGAGAATATAATGAATAACGATGCCCCTGTAACACAGGTAAAGCTTCCCGAAAACGCAACTCCCCGTGATATTGCAGAGTTTATGGTAAAGGTTCTGGATGCAAAGAAGGCAAAGGATATAAAGCTCCTTCACGTAGAGGAGCAGACAGTTATCGCAGATTATTTTGTGATCGCAACAGGTAATTCCACAACACAGGTAAGCTCCCTTTCTGAGGAGGTAGAGTTCCGCCTTGGAGAGAACGGAATCACTCCCCGTGCAGTAGAGGGCTCCAGAGGAGATTCCTGGATCCTTTCCGATTATTCCTGCGTTATCCTCCACGTATTCAATCAGGAATCCAGAGATTTCTATAAGCTTGAAAAGCTCTATTCCGAGGGCAGCGAGATTTCCATCGCAGATATCCTCACCGAGGATTGAGGCATCGGTACATAAAAACGAAAATAATCCCTTTTGGAGATAAATATGAAGTACGATTTTAAAGCAATTGAGCCCAAGTGGCAGAAGAGATGGGAAGAGGCAAAGGCCTTTGAAGCGGTAGATTTTTCCGAAAAGCCCAAGTTCTTCTCAATGGTAGAGTTCCCTTATCCCAGCGGAGCAGGAATGCACGTTGGCCACATCAAGGCGTATTCCGGCCTTGAGATCGTCTCCCGTAAGCGCAGAATGGAAGGATATAACGTCCTTTTCCCATCGGCTTTGATGCTTTCGGCCTTCCCACCGAGAACACAGCGGTAAAGACCAATACTCATCCCCGCCTTGTAACAGAAAGAAATATCGAAAAGTTCACCCAGCAGCTGAAGCGAGTAGGCTTCTCCTTTGACTGGTCAAGAGTGATCGATACCACCGA
>JAFQNM010000248.1 GCA_017395885.1 Clostridia bacterium
CTACGAACTCATCGCCGTAGCGCTCACATATTCCGTCACCTACGAGGGCAACCGCCTTTACTGTGCTGCACTTCTCTCTTGCCTCTCTCATATGGCCGATGACCTCATCGTCCTCTGCCATACATACAAGCTTAACGTTTGCCGCATCGCAGCGGTAAACTATATCCTTGGGCATAAGCTGATAGGTTGCGGGGATGATAACGGCGCCAAGCTTATTTGCGGCACAGATGATCACCCACGCCTCAGGGCGCTCCTTCATCATCATCATAACCGTATCGCCACGCCCAACACCCATTTCTCTCATGGCGTTGGCAGTTTTATCAGAAAGCCTTTTGATATCTCCGAAGCTATAACGGGTGATATTCTCGTTTTCATCCACGTGGACAAGCGCCTGCTTTTCGGGACACAGGCGTGCATACTCATCTACCACGTCGTATGCAAAATTGAAGCCTTCGGGAACTTCTACTTTATAGTTTTTCTTAAAATCCTCATAGGAGTCGAACTCAACTCTGGGAAGAAACTTGGAAAGGAGATTCATTTTTATTACCTAAACACCTATTATTCGTTAATAACCGTGAGAAATTTTGCAGGCGCATCTACTGCGTGCTGGCCGTGCGGGAGGGCGGGATTGAAATATATGCTGTCTCCCGCTTCGAGAACGTGGGTCTTTTTGCCGATGGTAACGGCCACCTTTCCCTCGAGAACGTAGTTAAACTCCTGGCCTGCATGAGTAACAAGCTCGGGCTGCTCATCCGAGGGGAGAAGGGATACTATCATAGGCTCCATATCGCGGTTCTTGAAATTGAAGGCAAGGGACGTGAAGCGGTATCCTGCATATCGCTCTACAGTTACACCCTTACCGCCGCGGACTACGGTATAGTCCTCCATTCGGGGAGTCTGTCCTGAAAGAAGAACAGTAGGGTCCACTCCGAATTCGGATGCCATGAGATAAAGCTTTCCCACGGGGATATCGTCCTCTGCATTTTCATACTGCAGATACTGCTCCACAGATACACCTATCTTTTCTGCCATTTCTGCAACGTCTATCTCAAGAATATCGCGCATTTCGCGTACTCTGTCCGCTATCATTTTAATTTCGTCAATCATAATAACCTCCGAAAAATATTTATCCACTTTAATATTTATTGATTATAGCATAATTCAACCGTGAAAACAACATTTTTTATAAAAAACATTAAAACCTTTATCATTTAATACTATTGATTTTTGATTGCGGTGAATTTATAATATATGTAATCAGCTTATTTTAAAAAGGAATTGTTCCAATGAGAGATTACATTATCGATTTTTTTAAAATGCAGGATTATCCGGAGGATGCTGCAAATTCCCTCATTTCCGATTACGACAGGCTTATGGGGTGCGACAGCTGCCGTCAGATATTTGAAAAATATCTGAGTGAATACGAGGCAAATGACCGCACTAACTTCGGTGAGTTTATAGTTCTTGCCGCAAAGGCCGGAAACGAGGTGGAGGCAGACGGCAGAGCTACTCAGTTTCTCTGCTTTGTTTGTGCTCTCAAGCATCTGAAGGTAATGTATGAAAAAAGAGGCCTGCCACTTGACGTTTACTACGACACTGCCAGAGATCTTCGCTACAAGCTTATGGAATGCTACAAGATGTACGGCGTTTGGGGAAGCTTTGTTGCCTCCTGGTTCTACGGCGCCTTCGTTCTTGACCGCTTTGAGATCGGCAGACTTCAGTATGAATTCTCCACTCATTTTGCAACCAAGGAAGCCTTTGAGGTATGCGGCATTGTGCTCACCCCCGAAACTCCCGTTATAAATCTCCACATTCCTTCAAGCGGACCTCTCACACAGGACTCCGTTGACGACTCGCTCTCCCGTGCTTACAGATTTATGGAAAAGCACTTCCCCAAATATATTCACGACGGCAAGATGGTTATTGAGTGCGGCTCCTGGCTC
>JAFQNM010000027.1 GCA_017395885.1 Clostridia bacterium
GGGGGATGCCGCGGCCGATCTCAATAACGTCCACTCCATCGGGAACGGACTCTGCCTCTGAGATGCCGCAGAAGATGGCGCATTTTTTGCCCTCTGAGGCCTTGAGAACGCCATCTACAGCTTTGCCCATAAAGCTCTGCGAGTCAAGCTTTCCCTCTCCTGTGACCACTATATCCGCATCCTCAACGTGCCTTTGATAATCATACATATCAAGCATTACGTCAATGCCGCTGCAGACCCTTGCGCGAAAGAACGCCATCGCCGCAAAGCCGATGCCGCCTGCAGCTCCCGCGCCGGGGGTGGACACCTCATTCGTGCCCGTGACTCGGCTCATTATCTGAGAGAGCTTCTCAGCTCCCCTTTCAAGGCGCAGGACCGCCTCGGGGCTCGCTCCCTTCTGGGGAGCATACACCGCTGCCGCGCCCTCGCTGCCGAGGAGGGGGTTCTTTACGTCGCACATCAGCACGAATTCAATACCGCGATACTTTGAAAAGGCCTGATTGAACTCCACCGTTTCGACTCTCAGCATACTTCCGCCGACGGGGGTGAAATGATTGCCGCAGATATCAACGAACTGTACGCCCATTGCGCTGAGCATACCTGCGCCGAGATCGTTCGTTGAGCTGCCGCCGAGAGTGAGAATGATCTTCTTTGCGCCCCTTGAGGTTGCAAAGGATATCATCTGACCGACGCCGTAGCTGGACGTTCTCTCAGGGTTTGCTCTCTTGCCTGCAAGAGGCAGACCTATTGCCTGCGCGCTCTCTATAATGGCAGTATTCCCCTTATCAACAAAGGCAACGGACACCTTGCACTTTTTACCGAAGGGACCCTCTACCTCGCAGGTCTCGACGGTGCCGCGAAGAGCTTTTGCCATAAGAAGAGCAGTTCCCTCGCCGCCATCGGCCAAGGGTAGCTCGCATATTTTGCAATCGGGGAACGTGCGCTTTGCGCTGTATCTGATAATTCTGCAGATCCGCTGGGAATCAAGGCTGCCTTTAAAGGAATCAGGCGCTACCAAAATTTTCATTTGCTCACCGACCTTCTATTTTACTACACATCAATTATACCATACTTTTGGTTAATTTCAATAGCAAATTTGTCATTTTCCACAAAATTTAAATACACAATTAATATAACATGATTATTTTAACAAAAATATTGACAAATTTCACAAAATAGGGCAAAATATGAAAGTAAGTATTATTTCTCGGCACTTTGGCACTTTGCACCTTGGGGGTGAGCTTCTATGGCAAGAAAACACGAACAGGAAAGAAACGAAGCCATCAAGAAACTGATCATTGATGCAGCTCTCGACATCTGTCTTCAGGAAGGCTACAAGGAAATTACCGTTCGCCGCATCGGTGAGCGCATCGGTTATTCTACGGGCGTTATCTATTACCATTTCAGAGACAAGCAGGATATTATGGATTCTGTTGACCGTCTTCTCGACGAGGAGACCTACAGGACCGTTTTCTCCCTTATCGATCCTGAAAAGCCCCTCAGAGATAACCTCTCTACCATTTACGACTACACCTGCAACCTTGCATACAATAACGTGGAAGCATACAAGCGCGTATTTACCGTCAGCCGTATTGAGGACAACGATTATACCCGAAATATGTGGCTCAGTATGATTGAAAAATGCCTCGTTCGGGCAAAGGAGCGCGGAGAGATCTCAAACCCCAACACCGCACTTCTGGCAAGATGCCTCCTTTCCTACATAATGGGCTACAATCTCCTCTTCTTTGAGATCAACAGGACCTCGGTCGCAGAGGCCTTGAACGCTAAGGAAACGGCTATAAACGCAATTATTGAAGGTATCACTAAATAAATATAAAACTGATGCTGTTTCAGCATCAGTTTTTTATATATAAATTGGAAGGCGAATATAACTGAGGCACACTTCCTTAAGAAGTGTGCCTCAAGCATAGCTCTTTTCTTATCAGATCTCGCCGCAAAGGCGGGAGGTGAGAAATCTTCTGAACTTTTCCTTATCGCCCCAGCGGAGAGCAACGTTCATCTCCTTACCGCGCTCGGGGTCTATAAGAGTCTGGGCTGCCTCGTTTGCATACAGAGGGAGAGTCTCAAACTCAAGATTCTCATGAGTGAAGCAAGAGTATACGGCAACGGTA
>JAFQNM010000249.1 GCA_017395885.1 Clostridia bacterium
CTTTACAGGAGAGGGAGAGGCCCTTGCTTGTGGAGTCCTTTTTGTCCTTTTTGGCGATGGCGGAAAGGACTATGGCGTTATCTCTGCAGCTTTTTGTAATAACCCCTATGCGGTCGAGGGATGATGCGAAGGCGATAAGACCGTAGCGGGATACGGCACCGTAGGTGGGGCACATTCCAACGCAGCCGCAAAAGGCTGCAGGCTGGCGAACAGAGCCGCCCGTATCGCTTCCGAGGGCAAAGGGGGCAAGAGATGCGGCAACTGCCGCAGCACTTCCGCCCGAGGAGCCGCCCGGGGTCATTCTTTTGTTTAGGGGATTTTTGGTGCTTCCAAAGGCCGAGTTCCCTGTAGTGGAGCCCATGCCAAATTCGTCCATATTGGTCGTTCCCAGAAGAACTGAGCCCTGCCTTTTGAGAAGGGAGACCGCAGTAGCATCGTAGGGAGAAGTATAGGTGGCGAGTATAGCACTGCCTGCCGTGGTGGGAAACTCTTTTGTGCAGATGTTGTTTTTCAGGCCGTAGGGGATGCCGCAAAGCAGAGGTGCATTTCCCTCTGCCAGCATTTTGTCGGCCTTTCTTGCCTGGCGGCGTGTCACCGTATTGTTAATGGATAAAAAAGCACAGAAATTTACCGTATCCGTATCCCGGATTTCACAAAAATAAGCCTCGCTGAGCTCTGAGGCACTGTACTCACCGTCTCTCAGTGCACGGATATGGTCTGTGATGGTTCTTTCTAAAATGCTCATTATTCCACTACCCTCGGCACAGAAAAGCATCCTTCAACGGCAGAGCCTATGGGTGCAACAGAGCGAATATCCTTGCAGCCTTTGCACCTTGAGGCCGTGTCCTCTCTGAGAGGGCAGGCGTCGGCAGACTCCTCTTCAGGGCAGGAGCCTGCCTGCTCTATCCTTTTTGCAAAGGAAACTATTTTTTTCATATCCTCTTCAAAGCTTGCGGCCTCCTCCTCGCAGAGAGAGAGCCTTGCAAGGGCGGCAACTGCTCTTGTATCTATTGTGGCTTTGCAATCCTTCATTTTTTAGTTTAAGCCTTTCCTTCCGAAAACGGAAAAGATTTAAAATCAGGGAAAACCCCTGAGCTCAGGGGTTTTCGTTGCGATACGTTATTTTTATCAGAGATCGTCAATGATGGCAGCTCTCTGACGGTCGTATTCCTCCGGGGTAAGCTTTCCCTCATCCAGCTTTTCCTTGAGGGCACGGAGCATTCCATCCTTGGTAGGCTCCTGCTCCAGGGGCTTTATGAGCCTGTTGTAGATATAGATGAACAGTACCGTGCAAAGCACAACGGAGAAGCACTCCGCAATGGGGAAGGAGAGCCATATCTGCCAGACCTGACCGAAGCGGGCAAAGAGGTATGCGGTGGGGATAAGCACTACCAGCTGTCTCACAAAGGAAACGATCATGCTGAACAGGCCGTTTCCGAGAGCCTGGAAAACAGAGGAGATAACTATGCAGAAGCCTGCGAAAATAAAGTTCAGGCTGATAAGTCTGAGAGCGGTCCTGCCCATTGTGAGGGTGAGGCCCTCGGCACGGAACATGGAGAGGAGAAGATCAGCCCCCAGCTGGAACACCAGAATGCCGATAAGCATTATGGATACTGCCGTAATAACGGAGAGGCGTATGGTCTTGATTATTCTTTCCTTGCTTCTTGCACCGTAGTTATAGGCAATGATCGGCACCATACCGTTGTTGAGGCCGATAACGGGCATAATGAGGAAGCTCTGAAGCTTATAGTATATGCCGAAAACAGTAGTGGCAACTACTCCGTTCTTAACGGAGAAGAGGATGCTGTTCATAAAATAGTTCATAATGGAGCCGATGGCTACCATTATTACGGAGGGGAGACCCACTATGAGGATCTTTATAATAAGCTTTTTGTGAAGCTTAAAGTCGGGAAGCTTTATACGGAGCTCCTTGTTTGCCGTGAAATGGAAGAGGGCGGCGCAAAGTGCAGAGCACATCTGGCCTATAACGGTTGCAACGGCCGCACCCTTGATGCCCATTGCGGGAATGCCCAAAAAGCCGAAGATGAGGATAGGGTCAAGAATGATGTTGATGATGGCGCCAACAGCCTGAGCTGCCATAGACTGGATCATTTTGCCCGTGCTCTGGAGGAGCTTTTCAAAGGCTATCTGAATAAAGAGGCCGAAGGAGAATACGCAGCAGATGGAAAGGTATTCAACGCCTCTCTCGATGATATAGGTCTCATCAGTCTGGCTCTCCATAAAGGGCCGGGCTCCGAAAAGGCCGATTAAAACGAAGATAAGGCTGCATACAAGCTCCAGCATAAGGCCCTGAGCGGCAGCTCTGGAGGCTCTTTTGGGGTTCTTTTCTCCAAGACTTTTCGATATAAGCGTGGTGACACCTACTCCGATGCCTGTGCCGAAGGCGATCATCAGATTCTGGATGGGAAAGGCGGCAGAAACGGCGGTAAGCTCAAGCTGAGTCTCGCTTATTCTTGCAACGAAAATGCTGTCCACCACGTTGTAAAGCGCCTGAACAAGCATAGAGAGCATCATGGGAACGGACATGGTCAGCAGCAGGCTGCCCACAGGCTTTGTTCCCATCTTGTTTTCTTTTATAGCAGCAGAACTCAATTATTTTCTCCTTAATAACAGTTATTATTCCATAGTTATCTTCATTTTACTACTTTACGATACCTTTGTCAACGAAGGAAAGAGCATAATTTGCAAAAAACTATGGAAAAAGGGGCGAGGATGTGGTATACTTAATCAGTTATGAAAAGGAGGGCAAAAAATGAGCCCTATTAATAAAAGGATAAAGGAAGCCGTTGAAAGATCCGGTCTTACCTACAGCGAAATAGAAGCGGCCCTTTCTCTTGAGGCGGGCACCGTTGAAAAATGGGTGCTGGGAAAAGAGGAGCCCGATACGCAAACGGTGAAGGAGCTTGCTCCCGTTATAAAAACAACGGCAGATAAGCTGCTTTTCGGAGTGGAAAGGATAGGAGAGATGAAGGCCATGTTTCCGAACGATGCAAAGCCTGCCCCCACCCCCATGTCCGACTGGAGGTTTCTCTGCGGCTCGGTGGCTGTTTTCACGGGTGTGGCGGGAATACTTCTCCTCGTTATGAGGTATGCGGCAAGCGGCATCGGCTTTGCAGAGCTTTTTGAGGTTGCCACCGTTCCGGTCATTGCACTGTCCGCTCTTGCCGTAACGGGAATCATCGGCTGTGTTTTTGCCTGCATTTCAGGCGTTGGCGAAAAGAAAAAGAAGAATAACAAAAAGGGCGAAAAATGATCGGTCTGCCCTGAGAGGTTTTTATGAAGGAAACTAAAAAGCAAAGAGCCCTGAGAAAAAGAGAAAAGCAGGCTCTTGAGGAAAAATTGCTTCTTGAAAAGAAGAAAAAGAGAAAAAAGACAGCCGTTGCGGTAACGGCCTGTGTGCTTGCGGCGCTGGCTTTGGGCCTCGGCATATTCTTTGCTGTGAGAGCAACGTTCTTTTCTGAGGATGCTGTTTTCAAAAGAACGGTCAAAGAGCTCACTGCCGAAAAGAATTTCGAGGGTAGCCCTCTTGAAAAGGCCGTCCTCTCCGAGGGTGATTTTCTCTATGCCCTTTATGAGGACGGAAGCGTTACTCTTTCCCGCTATACGGGAGAGGAGACTGCGGTGGTCATACCCGATGAGCTGAACGGCTGCCCCGTTGTTGCCGTCGGTCAGAACTGCTTTACCACAGAGCCCCCCGTCAGGGAGATCACTCTCGGTAAAAACATTAAGCATTTTGAGAGCTTTGCCTTCCAGAATGCAGGCATATCCCATATAGAGATCCCCACCGGAGCCACGGTCATCAAGGAGGGAACCTTCGTTGGCTGCAGCTCACTTAAGAGCATCACTGTCCCCGATACGGTGAAGGAGATCGAGTCGGGAGCCTTCTATCTTTGCTCCTCTCTCGAGGAGGTGACCCTTTTCGAGGGCCTTGAAAAAATAGGCTCCTATGCCTTCGGCAGCTGCTCTGCGCTTGAGAGCATCATCATCCCCGAGGGGGTAACTGCTATTGATGAGCACGCCTTCTCCGTTTGCTCAGCTCTCGGCTCTGTAAGCCTTCCCGAAAGCCTTGAAGCTCTCGGCGGCTATGCCTTCAACGAGTGCACGTCTCTCAAGACCGTCAAGATCCCCGAAAAAATAAAGGGGCTGCCTGAGGCTCTGTTCAATAACTGTACCGCTCTTGAGTCGGTCAGCCTGCCTGAGGGCCTTGAGAGCATAGGCCTTGCCGCCTTCTATTATTGCGAGGCGCTTAAGAGCGTTTCCATTCCTGAAAGCGTTAAGGAAATGGGAGATTACGTGTTCTGCCACTGTATTTCTCTTGATAATACCTTCCTTCCCCGGGGTCTTGAAAAGCTGGGAGAGTACGTTTTCTCAGATTGTACGTCTCTCACTGCAATGTATATCCCCCCTGCAATAAAGGATATTCCTGCATATACCTATGCAAGCTGTGAGTCTCTTGCGGAAATAGTTATCCCTGAGGGAACGGTATCCATCGGCCATTATGCCTTCACCAGCTGTAATACCGTTAAGCGAGTAACGGTGCCTGTGGGGGTTGAGTCTATCGGCATCTGTGCCTTTGCGGGAATGGAGAGCGTTCTTTCCGTAGACGTGCCCATAACCGTGACCAGCATAGGAGAGGGAGCCTTTGTTGATTCGCCTGAGCTGGTTCTGCGCTGCTCGGAGGATTCCTTTGCATGGGAATATGCCGCAGAATATAAGGTAAAGGCGGAAAAACAGTAAATTTTTGGCAAAAATCGAAAATTAATTCCCCTTTTGAAAAATAGTTTCAAAAAAGGACTTGACAAAAAGGGGCAACGGTATGTATAATAATGGATGCCTATGCGATGGGACGATCGTCCCTGTTAAATTGAAATTGATAATTTTTCCATAAACTTTAAGGAGGTGCGAATATGCTTAGAACATATCAGCCCAAGAAGCGCCAGAGAAAGAAGGAGCATGGCTTCAGAAAGAGAATGAAGACCGCTGACGGCAGAAAAGTACTCAAGAGACGTCGTGCAAAGGGCAGAGCAAGACTTACTCACTAAGTTTTTGCGTGTCTGAACAAGGCCCGGCGTCGGTCAAAGACTTCGGCTTTCGAGGACTTGGAAAATGACCGACTACCTCCGACGCAGTTCCGCAACCCGGACCGTTTCGGAGGTTTTTTATTGAAAAATTCCGGAGGTAAGAGCGTGAAGCAAACGGCAATAAGTGAAAATCATCTGTACCGCAAGGCTTATCAGGGCGGCAGACGTGCCGCGGCCGCAACCCTTTGCGTGTATGTTCTTCGGGATAAGAAAGCAAACTATCTGAAAAAGGCAAATCCCGAAAAAAAGCTTGTCAACCGCGTGGGAATAGCAGCCTCAAAGAAGATCGGAGGCGCCGTAGAGAGAAACCGTGCAAAGAGAGTGATACGAGAGGCGTATCGCCTGATAGACACGGGCATAGGCATAAAAAAGGGCAACCTTGTTGTTATAGCGGCGAGGAGCGCGGCTACGGTATCTAAAATGCAGGACGTTATGCGTGACTTGCAGTATGCCCTGAAGCGGCTTGATATGCTTGAAGACAATCAAAAAAAGGAAAGCGATAATGCTTAAGCGGATTGTTCTTTGGCCGGTAAGGATGTACCGGCGCTATATTTCCCCCCTGTTTCCACCCTGCTGCAGGTTCACACCGACCTGCTCACAGTATTGCCTTGATGCGGTGGAGGAGTGGGGAGTTATCCGAGGCCTTGCCATGACCGTGTGGCGCATAATGAGATGCAACCCGTGGTCAAAGGGAGGCCATGACCCCGTTCCCGAAAACCCAAAAAAGAGGAACAAGAAAATAAAAACGAAAGAAACAGAAAATGAATAAGATTTTTGATATTATATCAATGCCCTTCGGCTATCTTATGCAGTTCTGCTGCTGGATAAGCCCCGGGAACAATTATCTGATAGCACTTATCTTCTTCACCATAATCATCGAGCTGATACTGTGCCTTCTTTTTGGCATCAAGCAGCAGAAGAATATGCAGAAGCAGGCCGGCATTGCCCCCCTTGCGGCAGCCATCCGCAAGAAGTATCAGGGCAGAGATGACCAGGTAACAAGACAGAAAATGAGCCAGGAGACGATGGATCTCTATCAGCAGCACGGCTATAGCCCTCTTTCCGGCTGTATGCCTATGCTCATCCAGCTCCCCATCATTTCCTCTCTTTACCTTGTAATCGTATCTCCCCTTGAGAATATGTTTATGCTTGCAAGCAGCAAGATAGATATACTCATCAAGGCGATCCTTCCCTATTGCGATATCAATTCTGCGCAGAACAGCCTTCTTTCTCCCACGGCGCTTGCAAACCTTTGCGCAAGAGGAGACCTTCCCGCAGAGATCGCTCAGAAAATGGCAAACAGCTCCCGCCAGGCTCAGACAGAGATCATTAACCTCGTAAGAGACGGAAAGCTGGATTTTCTTGAGGGCGAGGCAGGGGAGATCGTAGACAGCCTCAACGGAATGTCTCGCTTCTTTCCCGACTACAATGCGTTCGGCCTTGATTTTTCAAGGTTCCCCAACGAGGCTCTCAGCGCAGACAGCATCGGCCAGCTCTGGCCTCTTATCCTTGTTCCCGTGCTTATCGTGGCAACAATGATCCTCAGCCAGGTCCTTTCCAAGAAGTTCACCTATCAGGACCCCACAATGGAGCAGCAGCAGGGCGGCTGTTCTATGAAGGTAATGATGTATTCCATGCCCCTGTTTTCCGCATATATCTCCCTTTCAATGCCTGCAGTAGTAGGCGTTTACTGGATCTACCGCTCCATTTCATCAACCCTTCAGAGATATATCATGTCTCTCATAATGCCCCTTCCCAAGTTTACTGAGGAGGATTATAAGAAGGCAGAGAAGGAGCTTGCGGGAACAAGCAGAAAGAGCCAGAAGAAGTCCTACGGCGAGTCAAGGCACTCAGGCAAGGTTGCTTATAATGCAGACGGCAGCGTTAAGCGCTCTCTCCATTATATCGACGATGAGGAGGATGCTCCCGCCCCCGCTCCCCAAAAGGCGGAAAATGAGGAGGACGATCACATTGCAGAAGGCTTTGACCCCTCCGATGCCCCCGTTATGAAGGACGATAAGGGCAGTACACATTACAAAAAGAAAAAGTAAGACGACGGTCTTTCAAGGAATCTTGCGGTGCGAAAAAAATAAATAACTCTGCAAAAGCAGAGACGGAGAATTTATGGCAGAAGAAATAATCATTCAGGGCAAAACCCTTGAAGAGGCAATGGCCGAGGCACAGTCCAAGTATAACGGCGATAACGTTCAGTACGAGATTCTGGAAATGCCCAGAAAGGGTATTTTCGGCATCGGCGCATCCCCCGCAAAGATCAAGGTCATCATCAATGACGTTGAGGAGGATGAGGATTGCGATCTTACCGGCATCGTAGCATCCATCAAGGGTCTCGGCGTTACCACAAACAAGGGTGGCGGCGATGAGCCTGCAAAGAAGCCTGAGAAAAAGGCAGAAGAAAAGAAGAACGCAGCAAAGCCCGAAAAGCGTGAAAAGCCCCATAATAATAAGAGAGAAAAGGCAGAAAAGCCCCAGGCGCCTAAGGCAGAAAAGCCTGAGGAGAAGCCCGCAGAGGAGAAGAAGCCTCAGAAGCAGGCGCCCGTTATCAAGGAGCCCAGAGTAATTGAGGTAACAGAGAAGGAGCTTGAGTGTGCTCTCAGCTTTGCAAATACCCTTCTCAAGGATATGGGCGTAAATGCGGAGGCTAAGTATACAGGCAACGAGCCCTCCGGTGTTGGCGGAAACACATATCCCCATATCGAGATCGTTGGCGAGGGTGCAGGCATCCTCATCGGACATCACGGTGAAACTCTTGATGCTATCCAGTATCTTGTAAACCTTTGCGCACACCGCAAGGGCGGCTCCTCCTCCAAGGAGTTTGTTAAGATCATCGTAGATATTGAGGATTACCGTGCAAAGAGAGAGGAAACTCTCCGCAGCCTTGCAAGAAGAACAGCTGCAAAGGCTGTAAAGTATAAGAGAAATATCGTTCTTGAGCCTATGAATCCCTTTGAGAGAAGGATCATACACTCTGAGATACAGGATATTGAAAACGTGTCCACCCATTCTGTAGGCAGCGATGAAAACCGCAAGATCGTAGTATGCTACGAGGGAGCGGATAAGGTTCAGCGCCGTCGCCGTCAGGGCGGCAAGGGAAGAAACGCAGAGAAGGCGCCCGTGCAGGACGTAGCATCTGAGGATCTTCTTGCGGCAGTTGATGCAGTTGCAGACAGCACCGTTGAGGCTGCCGATACAGACGCAGAGTAACAACAAAAACCCTGTCTGTTGACAGGGTTTTTGAGATGAAAGAGAAGAGAAAGCAGTATCGTTGCATTTTCGCTTTGGCGAAAATGGATCCCATAAAGGAGTAGCGTATGATCGGAGAGACTGTTGCGGCAGTATCAACGCCCAAGGGCAAGGGCGGAATCGCCGTTATCCGTATAAGCGGAGATAAAAGCGGCGAGATACTTGATAAATGCTTCGTATCGAAAAAGAAACCTTGTGAAAATCCCCGCCACGCCGTTTTCGGAACGGTGGTTAACGGAGATGAGATAATAGATACGGCTGTTGCCGTTTATTATGCAGAGGGAGCCTCTTTCACGGGAGAGGCCTCTGCCGAGATCAGCTGCCACGGCGGAATCGCCGTGACCGCCGCAGTTCTCGGTGCCGTTTTCAAGGCGGGAGCCGTGCCTGCAGAGGCGGGAGAGTTTACCCGCCGTGCCTTTGTTAACGGAAGGCTCACGCTTGCCGAGGCCGAGGCTGTGGGCAGGCTTATAGATGCAGATACGGATAGCCGCCGTCGCCTGGCTTCAAACGCTCTCAGAGGCTCTCTCAGAGAGAAGACTGACGAGATCAGAAACTCCCTTGCCGACGTGCTCAGCGCTCTTTATGCAGTTATAGATTATCCCGATGAGGATATAGGAAACGAGGGCGAGGAGCAGATGGAGGGCGTTCTTTTGGAAAACATAGAGGCGCTCAATGCTCTGCTCAGAACCTATAAAACGGGAAGCGCCGTGGCAGACGGAGTTGTTACCGTTATCTGCGGCTCACCCAACTGCGGAAAGAGCACACTTTATAACCTGATCTGCCGAAGCGAAAAGGCAATAGTAACAGATATTGCAGGCACCACGAGAGATACCCTTTGGGAAACGGTTGATGCCGGTGGTATCACCCTTCGCCTTGCCGATACTGCAGGCATCCGCGAAACGGGAGATGCCGTTGAGAGCATAGGAGTTGACCGTGCCAGAGATGCAATGAGCTCAGCTCAGCTCATAATTTCCGTTTTTGACGGATCAAGGCCCTTGGATTCAGAGGAGAGAGAGCTGCTCCGCTATCTTACTCAGCTTGATGCGGCAAAGATCGCCGTTATCAATAAGTCGGATAAGGACAGCTTTGAGGTATGTAACGAGATAAAAGCGGTAAACGATAAAGCCGTTGTAATGTCGGCAAAATACGGAAGGGGAGAGGAGGAGCTCTACCGTGCCATCGGTGAGCTTTTCAACGGAGAAAAGCTTTCTCTCGATTCCGATGCCGTTATATGGGAGGCCCGTCACAGGGCGGCGGTGGAGAGCGTTATCGCCCTCCTGACCGATGCTCTGCAGGCTCTTCGCCTGGGAGACCCCTATGATGCGGTGTGCACTCTTTGCGAGAGCGCACTTTCTCAGCTTGCTCTTCTGGACGGAAGAGGCATAACCGAGGATATAGTTTCAAGAATATTTGCCCGCTTCTGCGTTGGAAAATAGCTTGAAAGCAGGCGATCGCCGGTCGTGTGTTTGTTTTTTGACCGATCTTGACTTTTGCCGCAAGCAGCGGCAGGCTTGAAGAACGGCCCCGGTACAGAGCGGTTCAGCGTCATTATCTGCGGCGCTTGGGAATGAGGATAAAGATAAGGATAAGAACAACAATGACAACCACAACGGCAATAACTATTGCCCAGGGGTTGATGCCCTTTTCCTCAAGCTCCATTCCCTCGATAACGCCGGTAGATTCCTCAGGCTCTCGGTCAGTCTCGCGGTCGGAGAGTGAGTCGGCTGCAGAGTCGGTGCCCTTGTCGGTCACCTTGTCTGCAGGTCGGTCTGTGTCATTCTTTTCAGTGTCAACTATGCCGTCCTCCTCGGCCTCAGGGTCGCCGTTGTCGGGATCAAACATGCTGTCGGCGTTCTCCTTGATGTCGGTCATGGCATCTTCAATAACGTCCTCCGCTGTGCTGACAGCGTCTCGCATTGCGTTTCTTGCAAAGATGCTTACGGTCAGTGCAGCACAGAGAAGTGCAAAAACAATAAGAAAAGATAAAAGCTTTTTCGTGTATTTTTTCATTGGCTTGTCCTCCGTTTTTTTCATAGTTATTGTTTCCGGAGGGAGGCCTGATATACATATGATTTTTCTGTTTTGAGGTTTTATGGAAAACAAGAGATTTACAAAAAACGATTCAGGCTTCATCTGCGGCCATTGCGAAAGAGAGGTACCGCCCCTTGGGTATACCTCAAGAAACCATTGCCCCTATTGTCTCTGGAGCCGCCATCTTGATGAAAATCCCGGCGACCGTGCCAGCGAATGCCGTGGAATGATGGAGCCCGTTTCTGCCGAGCCTGATGCAAAGAAGGGATATATAATCATCCATAAATGCACAGAGTGCGGAGCTATCCGCCGAAACAAAGCGGCCTACGGCCCCAAGGCGGACGTTGGCGACAATATGAAGCTTATTATTTCGTTAACGGGAAAGGTTTTGTGATATGACTTATACAAGGGAAGAATTTTCGGCAAGGCTTTCTGCCCTTTCTGAGGCGGCCGGCCTTAAGCATCTCACCGACGCGGCAGAGGAAAAGCTCTATATCATCTGCGAGCAGCTTGATCTCAGGTCAAAGCAGTTTAATCTGACGGCAATAACAGAGCCTGAGGAGGTTCTGAAAAAGCATATAATAGATTGCATTTTTGCGGCTGCAGCCGTTGAGGAGCTTGGCGGAGGCCGACTTCTTGACGTGGGAAGCGGAGCGGGATTTCCCTCTCTGCCCATAGCGGCATCTCTGCACGATCTTTCGGTGACCGCCATGGATGCAACGGCCAAAAAGACAGTGTATATGAACGAGACTGCAGCTCTTGCAGGCATTGAAAACTTTGCAGCTGTCAATGCAAGGGCAGAGGAGGCGGCAAGGAGCGAGATGGGCGAGAGCTATGATATTGTCAGCGCAAGGGCGGTGGCAAGGCTCAACGTGCTTATGGAGCTTTGCGTGCCCTTTCTCAAGGTAGGCGGATATTTCGTTGCAATGAAGGGTGCGGCGGCAGATGAGGAAATGGCAGAGGCCAAGAGCGCTGCCAAAAAGCTTGGATGCAGCCTTGTGAAAAAGGTGCAGTATACCCTGCCTGAGCTATCGGATGCGAGATTTCTCCTCATTTACAGAAAGGATTCGAAAACACCTGAGCAGTATCCCCGAAATTTTTCACAGATATCAAAAAAACCTCTTTGATTTTTCAAAGAGGTCTTTTTATTTGAAAATAGGGCAAAAACAAATATAAAAGCCTGCCATATTTCCACCTGTATTTCCCCTGTCGGGTGGTATCCTTTTTGTACCGAAAATGAAAGGAAGAAAAAGGAAATGAAAAGAAAAAAGGATAAAAGGGAAAAGGAAAGATCAGGGGGAGCTTTTACGGTCCCGGTGGAAAGCATAGTGCCAAATCCCGCCCAGCCGAGAAGGACCTTTGCCGATGAGGCAATAATGCGCCTTGCCGAGAGCATCCGCCAGCACGGGATGATCCAGCCTCTCTGCGTACGAAGGCCTGAGGGGGCGGAGGGCGTATATGAGCTGGTGGCAGGTGAGCGAAGGCTGAGAGCCGCAAAGCGGCTGGGGCTTTCTCACGTGCCCTGTGTTCTTGTGGAGGCAAGCTCTGAGGAGAGCGCTCATATGGCCATAATTGAGAATATTCAGAGAGAGGACCTTAATATGTTTGAGGAGGCTATTGCCATCGGCAAGCTGATGAAGGTACATTGCCTCACCCAAGAGAAGATAGCGCAAAAGCTATCCTGCTCCCAATCCTACGTGGCAAACAAGCTGAGATTGCTGAGGCTATCCGAGGGGGAGAGAGAGCAGATACTTGAGGCGGGCCTTTCCGAACGGCACGCAAGAGCTCTCTTGCGGATAAAGGATCAGGAGGCCAGAGTGGAGGCGCTTAAGGCTGTCATACAGCGGCAGATGAACGTTTCCTCAACAGAGGAGTATATAGACAGGCTGGTGGAGGCTGAAAAAAGAGAGCGGCAAAGAGAAAAGCAGGAGCGAAAAACAAAGCTTGTTATAAAGGACGTGCGCCTGCTCTACAATACCATAGACCGAGCGGTGGAAACGGTGCGGCTTTCGGGGATAGATGTGCAAACTCTTCGCCGTGAAAGCGCAAGGGATACGGAAATAGTTATCCGTATCCCAAAATATGCATAAAAATATTAACTTTGCCGTCAGCAGAATCTGAGAGTCTTTATCTTGAAGGGCTCAAAAGAGAGGGTAACGGTGCCGTTTTCAATGGGGAGAGAGCGGATAGGCTCCTCCTTCAGATCTGTCTCTGTCACAGATGTAATGCCGTTGGGCACAAAAAGAGTGGCGTATGCGCAGCAGCCGTGGTATTCGCAAAGACGAATAACGTATCCGTTGCCATCGCAGGCAGGCTTCAAAGCGCTGATACGTACGTGGTCTGATGATATGCGCGGCATTTCGGGCAGAGTGAAGGTGCCGCTGACCGCATAGACCTTGCCGTTGTAGCTTGCCGCATCGGTAACGGCAGCGCTTTCGTCAAAGGGGCAGGTATATGAGGTGAGGACATACTCAAAGTGGTGGCGGCCGGGGTCTCTCATATTGTCGTAGTCAGTCATGCTGTAGGATTCAGGCTCGTGGAGATAGGTGCCAACGGAGGGGCTGCGGAGAACGGAGAGAAAAACGGTTTTTCTGCCGTCGCAGTCCGGGGCGATCTGATATGAGGGAGTTCCTCTGTTGAGTATCGCAAGAGAAGCGCCTTCTCCCTCAACTCCTGCAAAGCCAATGGCAGGGCAATCGCCTGCGGCACCTGCCCAGTTGGAGGGGCCGTGGGGGCGGACGATATCAGGCTCGTAGGGAGCTCTTTCTATGTATCCGTAGGGAATCTCGTAAATGCTCCTGCCCTTGAAGGGGGTGGGAAAGGCGATGCGCAGGCGGTGATTTTGCGTATCCCAGTCCACGTCGGCCTCAAAGAGCACCTTCTTTTCGCCTCTCGGCAGGGTGACGGTATAGAATATCTCGTATCCTGCATCAACGGCATAACCCCAGTATTTTTTGGTGTGGCTGTAGGTAAGGCGCTGGTAGTCCTCAGTTTTTTCGAAGCTGACGAGAAAGGTCACGTCTGAGAGGGGCATACGGCGCATATCTGTGGAGAGGGTAGTCCATGGGCTGCCCTCGTCGTGCTCAAGGATCCACTCACCCACCTTGTACTGACCCTCGGAGGCAACGGCACAGCCTGCCTTCTTATCAAATATTTCGCAAATTCCGTGGCTTTCTGCGGTGATGCGGTAAAATTCATTTTCAATAAAGAATATTTCGCTTGTGTTATCTGCTGCCTCCTCGTCAAGGTCGTTTCTTAGAACTGCGGCAATACCCTTTCGCTGTGCGTAGGCAAATTTATGGTATTCCTTGCCGTCATCTCTGTTTTCAAGGGTGCAGATAAGGGTGGAAAAGGCGGGGATGCGAACGAGTGCCACCACCTTGTCGCCGTTTCTTCTGATAACGGGCAGGGGAGAGCCTTCCCTTGTGAAGGGAGCCATGCCCTCGGGGCAGGGGATCTCTGCCTCGCCGTTGTAGTCCTGTCCGTTGGGGTTTACTATTGTAACGGTGCCGTCGTCCTTCTCGGGGAGAAGAAGCTCTGCCTCAAGGTCTGAGAGGGCTGTGTCTATGGAGGCGTGTATATCCATAAGCTCTCTGTATGCCTCGTCCACCATGGTGCCGGTCACGGCATCGTGGAACATTGTGAAGAGAATGTCAGACCAGAGCTCCTCCTTGTCGCAGGAGGGCAGAGGCTTTCCCATAAGAGAGTTCATAACGGAGAGCGCTTCTATGGCGTAAATACGGCTCTCTGCTTTGCGAACCTTCTGCTTTGCCTTGATGCGGGAAACGTAAACGCCCGTGTTGTTGAAGTTGACCTCAGGTGAGGGATGGAGCTCATCCTTTGGCGGATCGTCTGCTGCGGCGATACGGTCGGCATAGAATTTTCGTGCTATTTCGGGATAATTTGAAAAATATATGTTGTAGAGATCGCGGTGGCCCTCTATCCAGGAGAACATTTCCTCAGTGGGAAGCAGCTCCTCTCCCGATACGTAGAGATAGCCCTGAAGCTCATCGTTCTGGGGGTCGTTTTCGTCAACGCTTATTCTGAATCTGCGTTTTTCCGCAAAAGGAGCGTCAATGAGAGTGCCGTGGCACTCAGCGCAGGAGCTGTCACCCTTGCCGTGGCAGAGTGGGCAGGGGCGGTATTTGGCATATCCGCCGCAAATGGCTGCCTGTTTTGGGTCTACCTTTGCAAGAACGGAGCCGTCCAGGCCCTTCCAATAGTTGCCCTCAAGGTTTGTGTAGACCACGTTGTAGGTCCAGTTGATGCCAAAGCCTCTTGCGATCTGGGGCAGCTGAGCAGAGTTGCCGAAGGAGTCGTTTCTGTCGAAGCCCTGGGCACGGTAGCCGAAATTGTCCTTAAGATAGTTATAGCCGAAAAGATAGCTGCGGATAATGGATTCACCGCTGATAAGGTTGGAGTCAACGATATTGTGACCTGTGAAGGGCATATGCAGCCTGCCCTCATCAAAGAGCTCCCGTATCCTGTCTCTGTGCTCGGGGTGATTTTTCAGAAAATGGCGAAGAGTGGCCACGCATTCAATGGAGAAGCGGTATTGAGGATACTTTTCGCAGAGCCTGAGGTTTTCGAGAATATAGAGCTTTTGCAGGTGGGCATAGGATGCGTAATCCTCGCCCTTGTGGGAGAGAGGACGGTCAAAGCACCGTCTCCAGGTCAAGTCCTGGTGGTTGATAACGAGTACCGGCAGATCACGTTTTTTCATAGCTTGCTCCGAAAATAGATTTTACAGTTTTATACTAACACTTTTTTTATAAAAAATCTATATAAAAATCAACACAAAAAACCCCGAAGCCAAATGACTTCGGGGTTTTGATGTTCTGTAAGACAGATAAATAACTTATCTCTTGGAGAACTGGCTCGCACGACGAGCTGCCTTGAGACCGTACTTCTTTCTTTCCTTCATTCTGGGGTCTCTGGTGAGGAAACCTGCCTTCTTGAGGGGAGCGCGGAATGTATCGTCTGCAAGGAGGAGTGCACGAGCTGCACCGTGACGGATAGCGCCTGCCTGACCGGAGAAGCCGCCGCCCTTAACGCTTGCAACGATGTCGAACTTGCCCATTGTACCTGTTACCTGGAAGGGCTGGTTGATAATGAGCTTCATGGTCTCGAGACCAAAGTAATCGTCAATATCGCGGCCGTTGATTGTTACAACACCGGTACCGGGGTAGAGACGAACGCGGGCAACAGAACTCTTTCTTCTGCCTGTGCCGTAGAAATAAGGCTTTGCACTTGTATACATTTTCTGTTATCCCCTTTCTCAGATCTC
>JAFQNM010000250.1 GCA_017395885.1 Clostridia bacterium
CGTATACCAGTCCTTCAACTGGCAGCACGGTTCCTTCGTTGGTTCCATCATGGCGAGCGAAACAACTGCAGCTGCAGCAGGTGCTGTAGGCGTTGTTCGTCGTGACCCCATGGCTATGCGTCCCTTCGTTGGATACAATATGGGTGACTACTTCAAGCACTGGATCGAAATGGGCAAGGTTATCCCCAATGCTCCCAAGATCTTCCACGTTAACTGGTTCCGTACAGACGCTGACGGCCACTTCATTTGGCCCGGATTCGGTGACAACATGAGAGTTCTCAACTGGATCATCGACCGTTGTGAGGATAAGGTTGACGCTGTTGAAACTGCTATCGGTTACGTTCCCAAGGCCGAGGATATTAACATCGAAGGCCTCGATATTTCTATCGATACAATCCGTGAACTCCTTACAGTTGACGTTGAGTCCTGGAAGGAAGACGTTCAGAACATCAAGGAGTTCTATGCTCTCGTTGGCGACCACGTTCCCGCAGAGATGTATGAGGAGCTTGCTGCGCTTGAAGCCAGACTTGGCTGATCAACTTAAGCTAAACAAAAAACCGCCGATCACTCGGCGGTTTTTCTTTTTAGAGCTTTGAGATACTCCTTGTGGCAATGGGCTACTCTATAGCTCTCACAGGCTTTGGTAATTGCCTTATTATGAACCCAAGGATTCAGCTTGCATTCCTCAAAAAAAGGAACTGTGCTCTCATATTGCTTTGCAAGCGCCGTTGCAAAATACCAGGCACACATCATTCTGACATAGTATTCCTCAGATTCAACCGATGCGACCTTTTGGTGATAACCAACACAAAAATCACCATCAAGAAAATATCTCATCAGCATTCCTATGCCAAACCTTACCGTATATATCTCATAGCTTGACATCCATTTATCAATGCTTTCAAGCAGCCTTTTTTTATCCTTTTTCAGGACCTTAGGTGAGAAGGAATCACAGGTTGCCCAATTGTCAATATACGGCAAAAACTCATTAACGAGATCGTAGCATTTATCTATATCCCTTTCCCTTTCAACAAGAAAAGCATGAAGATTGTTTTCTTCATAATACCTGTGTGGCAGTTCTTTAATAAATGCCGCAGCAGTTTTATCATCAATTGTTTTGGCAAGTCCTCGCAGCACGGGCGTTCTCACGCCTAATACAGCTTCAGGATCAACCGTTGGCATAAGTCTACATTGAAAATCCCTGTACCCCGGATCTCTGTTTTCAAAGAGCTTTTCAGTAATATTCATTGCTTCACCAGCAGCTTCTGTGCAGCCTCTCTGTCTACGGGAACGGTAGCAGACCAGTTAGTATGATAAATAACGTATCCCGGCTTTGCGTTTGGCGGCTTTTTAACGTGCTTTACATAGGTATAATCCACGTCGGCAAATGCGCCCTCTCCGGCCTTTGAATGAACTGCCGCTATGATGCAGGCCTCGGTAAAATCCTCTGCAGGAGGCTCGGGAAGACCTGCACATTCCATTATAACGTGGCTCCCCGGGAGATTTTTAGCATGGAACCACCAGTCACCCTTTTCTGCGTTCTTAAAGGTTAGCCAATCGTTGGCAATGTTATTCTTACCGCAAAGAACCGTATATCCGTTTGTTGTTCTGAACGTAAGATATGATGGCTTTGTCTGCTTCTTTTCGGCAAACTGCTTCATTCTTGAAGCATATCCGCTATGATAAAGCTCACTTCTTATCTCAGTCAGCTCCTTCTCCGTTTCAGCACGTGAAAGAGCATCCCTGACAGTTGCTATATATATAAGCTCACTCTCGCAAAGTCTTATCTGCTCTGTAAGATGCGCCTTTGCGGATTTGGATTTTTGATACTTTTTATAGTATCTCTGTGCATTTTGAGCGGGAGTAAGCCTTGAATCAAGAGCAATCTCAACCGTGCTTCCATCCATATAATTCTCAAGTGCACAGCCCTCCATTCCCCTCTTCAGACGATAAATATTTGCAGTGATAAGGTCTCCGTATAAGCGATGTGTTTCTCCCTTATCACATTCTGAAAGCTCTGCTTGCTGAAGCTGATACTTCTTTGTGAGTCTTGCCTCGGCTGCGGAAAGTATTTTAAGAATATCTGCAGCCTTCTGAGAGATTTTTTCATCGCGGCTTCTGGCTTCAAAGTAAGTATCCAGCATTTCGCCAAAGGTTCCATACTGCTTCATGGCATATGAGCTGCCATATTGAGTTATGGGCATAAAACAGTATTCCTTTGGAAAATAATTCTCATCAAAAAGTATAACGGGAGATCCTTCAGAACGAATGATGCTACTAATAACGGAAAAGAACACATCCTTAAGCTTGGGTGCACATTCTTCAAGAGTTGCGCCGGGACTTCCTCCCGAAAGCATTGCTATCTCTCGCGCAACAAGTGGCGATATTCCGGAAAAATTGCTCATTATAAACTTTTCGCAGGGTCTCTCACTCTCAGTATTTCCGGCAAGACGGTTAAACTCATAATCATCGACAGATAGAGGATCGATCTTATCCTGCGCAGGAGGAAGTTCATATATCATTCCCGGCAGAAGCTGACGGCGTAGGCTCTGAGTGAAATCCACCTGCCTCAGAACGGTTATAATCACATCATTGTGATCAGTAAGGATAATATTTGAATATTTACCCATCATCTCAACAATAATATGCTTCTCACATTTGAAGCCCATATCGTCAAATGCATCAAAGGAAAGCCTTGCCGCTCTTTCGAAGCCCAACTGTGATGCCCCGATGAAAACCGCTCCCTGCAGATGCTTTCTCAGCAGCATACAAAGCATGGGTGCTTTGACAGGATTCTCTGATTTCTGAGAAGTTATATTTATACGGGGGCAGCGGCTTCCGGCATTAATAAGAAGTCGCTCTGTAGAGCCATAGCTTCTGAGAATAAAAACCAGTTCATCTCTTGCAGGTTGGTAAATCTTTTCAACCTTGCCACCCTTTGTTATGTTATTGATCTCATTCAAAACGAACGAAAGCATACCGGCATCAAATGCCATAATATATCACCAACTTAGTCAATTGTATTATTTGCTTTTGCAACTGTCTATATTTTCTCGCAAACGAATGAAAACCTTGTTCCCTCCAGAACAAACCCACAACGCTCAGCTAAAGCGACAGATGCATAATTTGTATCGGCACATTTATATCTGATCGTTTTTCCTTTATCGGCCAGGTGCTTGGAAAGAGCTTTGACACAGGCTGCACCGTAGCCCTTTCTTCTATGCGCAGGCGACGTTTCTACGCTTATTTCAACGGATTCGTCCTCATATGAAACGTCATTCATTCCGGCATAAGCTAACAGCTCTCCATTATCTACAACCGCAAAAATTATATCCTCGCCGTCATCTGCTATTTCGATATCACAGCCTGATGCACGGCACAGCTCACCAAGAACGACATTTGACGAAATCTTATGCGTTTTAATTTCCCCACAGCTTTTAGGCAAGTGCATACCTGGTGCGAGTACATACTCGAGCATAGTATCATTTTCTGTTAATACTCTTCTATACCCTATATTTTCCGCAATTGCAGAAAACTCTTTTTCAAGCCAACATAGCGATTCAGAAGAAAGAAGTTTACCAAAGTATCTTTTTTCCCACTCCTCTGCCTTAGCTATACAGAAGGAATACGAGCAGATTACAGGCTCACCTTTCACCGGAACAAACGCTTCTATAGGTACGGCAATGCACGAAACGCCATTTACTACCGTTTTTTCAAGCTTCATATTCTCTGATATTACCATTGATACCACCCTCCGATGTTTTTTATAGGATAGCAGATTGCGTATTTTTTTTCAACACTTATACACAAATATTCCCATATATATTTCATTTTTGTCTATATATTTATATTATAAAGGGTTTGCTTTTCGGTTTTGTTTGTGATATAATAAGTTGATATTTTGTTTTTTGTATTTAAGAAAGGATTTTAAATGCCCAAATATATAGAAAAGGCCGAAAAGCTTACTCTACCCGTCATTCCCACACGAGGCCTGGTTGCTTTCCCCTCTATCCCTTTCAGCTTTGATATTGAAAGAGATTTTTCAGTTGCCGCTGTCAATGCAGCTGCAAATCACGAAATGTACGTTCTGCTTCTGTGCCAGAAATCCATAGAATGCGACATTCCCACTCCTCTCGATCTTTATGAAATCGGCACCGTTTGCAAGATAAAGCAGACTCACACCACAGCAGAAGGAATTCTCAGAGTTATTGCGGAGGGCGTTTGCCGTGCCAGCACCCTTTCCTTCACCGAAGTCGGGAACTGCCTTTATGCAAATGTTATCGCTAAAACAATCACCCCGGAGACTGAGGCTAACGACGCCCACACCGAAGCTCTTCGCAGAGAGGTCATTCATTCTCTTGAGGCACTTGTTCACTATATTCCCAACGATGGAAGCAATGTTCTTAACACTGCAAAGTCTATTAAAGCTCCCGGCCAGCTATCCGACTACATTGCTTCAGGTGCCCTGGTTAAATTCGAGGATAAGCAGATCATTCTCAATGAGTTTGATCCAATTGAAAGACTGAGCATTCTCGTTGAGCTGCTCCAAAAGGAAACAAAGCTTCTCTCTCTTGAAATGTCTATTCACAAGAAGGTTCGCGAAGCTATTGACGAGAATCAACGCGATTACTACCTCAGAGAACAGCTCAAGGTAATTCAGAACGAGCTTAACAACGGAGCTGATGACGAGCTTGAGGAATACTACTCAAAAATTGACGAAAAATGCCTCCCCCAGGAGATCGCAGATAAGCTCTACAAAGAAGTAGGCCGCCTTGCAAAGTGCTCCTTCGGAAGCCCTGAGGCTGCTGTTCTCCGCAATTATCTCGATATTTGCCTTGAGATTCCCTTTACCACCTTCACCGAAGACAGAGTTGACGTTATGGCGGCAAAGGCAATTCTGGACGAAGATCATGACGGACTTGATAAGCCTAAGAACAGAATTCTTGAATATCTGGCAGTCAAGCAGCTTAATCCCGGTCTCGGAAACCAGATACTCTGCCTTGTTGGCCCTCCC